>NZ_JBFUDR010000133.1:0-16418 GCF_056404615.1 Massilia sp. P2_C2
ATCCTGCTCGACCGTGTCCAGAAGAAGCGCCCCATTCCCGACAGTGCCGCAGCCCACCTGAGGCGGCAGGGCCTGATCGAAGGAAGAAAGCCAAACTTCTATCTTTCGGCAGCAGTCGCCGCGTCCACGAACGAGCAGGCGGCGTACACACGCAACAAGGGATTGGAAAAAGAGCGCTTGAAACAGTTCGTCCTGAGCCACTTGCGCCAGTTTGCGCCGACCAGCCGGGAGGATTTAGACAACTTGTTGATCCCTATGCTTCCGGCTGGCCTGACAGAACAGCAGAAGCGTGACAGGGTAAAGAACCTCCTCTCCGAGATGCGAGCCAAGGACGGCACTATCTGCTGCGAGGGCCGCGGGCCGGCAGCGGTATGGCGTACCGCGGCGCCAGTGGGTTAATTTTCGCCCAAATTTAGACAACCTTAGACGACTAATAGATAACCCGGCGCAGCATGGCTATCTGGAAGCTCTTCCAGATAGGGCCATCGCACGACGGCGACAAGCATATGCGGCACGTCACAGGCCTTGGTGATCTCGCGGTCGCCTGAAGGCCCGGGGCCAGGATCCGTTTTGCGCCAGCTCTGGCCAGGTGTATTCGCCTGCCGTGTGCAGCCGTCCGCGACCACTTCCCGCTTAGCCTCGTACAGAGCGTCGTCGACCGCTGCCAGCAGCTCGACGTAGACCTGCTCGAAGTACTGGGGCGGCGGTGCGCACGCGCTGTGCAAGGCCGCCGGTATCGGCAGCAGGGTTGCCATGCCGACGCTGCCGCGCACTGGCAGGGTTTGGCCCTGCCACTCGATGCGCATGTCCAGCAGCAGGTCCAGCAGGCGTGCGGCGACCTGGGTGGCACCATTCTCGCCCGTATTCACGAACAGGCGCACGTCACTGATTAAAAAAACAGGGCGGACACTAGGCAACGCCAAATCGCCAAATCGCCGAATCCGAACTACGTCGTGCCACGTATATGTGGAGGTATGAACTTTCGACTATTCTTCGCACCATGACTCCAACCTGCCGTCTCCTATCCCTGGCCATCATGGCAGCCTTCACCATGTACGTCGTCCCAGTGGCAGCGCAAGAATCTTTCAACGTTACGCTTGTCCCTGTCGTTCCGGTTGTCGGGCACTACGACAATGCCGTCGGCACGTCGGACGCCGCTAGCCAGGGCGTCATCACGGCCGACCTGGTCGCCAACCGACCGGCGCTGCGGACGGGAGAACTGCTCGAATTCGTACCGGGCATGATCGTCACGCAGCACAGCGGCGACGGCAAGGCGAACCAGTACTTCCTGCGCGGCTTCAACCTCGACCACGGGACGGACTTCGCCACCTACGTGGACGGCATGCCGGTCAACATGCGCACGCATGCGCATGGGCAGGGCTATTCGGACCTGAACTTCCTGATCCCCGAACTGGTCCAGCGCATCGACTACAGGAAGGGTACATATTTCGCCGACGAAGGCGACTTCGCGTCGGCCGGCGTGGCCCGCTTCCGGCTGGCGGACCGGCTGCCGGCCGGCCTCGTGAGCCTGTCGCTGGGCAGCTACGGTTTCAAGCGTGGCCTGCTGGCGGATTCGTTGGATGTGACCGGCGGCACACTGCTGTATGGCGTGGAGGCCGGCCGGAACGACGGTCCGTGGGACGAGCCGGAACACGTCCGTAAGCTCAATGCGCTGCTGCGCTACAGCCGTGGCAGCGCGGACGACGGCTACAGCCTCACTGGCATGGCCTATCGCAATCGCTGGAATTCGACGGACCAGATTCCGCTGCGGGCGGTGGAATCCGGCGCGATCGGCCGTTTCGGCAGCATCGACCCGGGCGACGGCGGGGAGAGCTCCCGCTACAGCCTGTCGTACGCGCTGCGCAAGCGCGGCGCCGGCACACTATTCGAGCTTGACGCTTACGTGCTGCGCTCGCGCCTCGACCTGTTCAGCGATTTCACTTACTTCCTGGCGAATCCGGACCGTGGTGACCAGTTCCAGCAGAGCGAGCGGCGCGACATGGCGGGCATCAGCGTGGCCCAGTCCTGGACGACGTCGTGGGCCGGCATGGCCGTGCGCAACAAGGTCGGCCTGCAGGCGCGCTACGACCGCCTTGCGCCGGTCGGCATTTACGACACTGTCGCGCGCACGCGCACGGATACGGTGCGCGAGGACCGCGTGCGCGAGGGCAGTGCCGGCGTCTACGTCGAAAACGTTGTGCAGTGGCAGCCGTGGCTGCGCAGCGTGGCCGGGCTGCGCTACGACGCGTACCGGTTTCGTGTGAACAGCAGCATCGCGGGTGACAGCGGCACGGCCGATGCGCACATCGTGTCGCCGAAGCTGTCGCTGATCTTCGGGCCGTGGTACGACACCGAATTCTTCGTCAACGCCGGCCGCGGCTTCCACAGCAACGACGCGCGCGGCACGACCGAGACCCGCCTGCCGGATGGCGAGCCCGCGTCCCCTGTCACCCCCCTGGTCCCGACGCGCGGCATGGAGCTGGGGCTGCACACGGAAATCGTCCCCCGCCTCCAAAGCTCGCTCGCGTTGTGGCGCCTGGACATTGCGTCGGAACTCGTGTTCGTCGGCGACGCCGGCGAGACGGAACCCAGCCGTGCAAGCCGCCGCCACGGCATCGAATGGAACAACCACTACATTACCGGACCGGGCGTGCTGCTCGACCTGGACATCTCCACTTCGCATGCGCGCTACACACAGCACGATCCGGTGGGCGACGACATCCCTGGATCGCTCGGGCGCGTGGTGTCGTTCGGTGTCACGCTGGAAGATCCGGGGCGCTGGTCCGGCGGGTTCGAGCTGCGCCATTTCGGACCGCGTCCGCTGATCGAAGATGGCAGCGTGCGCTCGGCCTCCACGACGCTGGCGTACGCGCGCCTCGGCTACCGTCTTGCACCGCGTACGCGCCTGCCGGGCGAGCCGGCGGATGGCGTCGACGACATCCACTTTCACCCGGTCGAGCCACGCTCCGCACGGTTGACGCTGCAGCACAGCTTCTGACGTGCACGGTCCGCATGCGCAGCTGCATGCAGTAGGCATCCGGCGGTGATTTAAGTATGTATCGACGGAGACGACACTGGAGCGCATACGCCTGGATAGCCTGCCTGGCCATGTGCTGACGATTGACTGCCCCATCCTGAAACGGAATGACCGCAGTACCAGTAGGCCCTGGAGGAAACGCGGGTGGGTTAGCGAGACGTCAGCACCTGGGGCAATTTTGCGCCGGCGTCAACACTCCCGGGTACGATGGGTGAGCAGATCAGTCGCGCAGTGCCCGCACCGGAGACAGCCGTATTGCCGTCACGGTATTCTTGAGGGTTGATATCAGCGTGACTACAACCACTGCTAGCACGGCGCCAACCTCGGGCCATATCCCGGTTGGCGCCCGTTCCGAAAAGGTCGCCATGTAGTTTTCAACAGCCAAAATTGCCATTGGTAATCCAATTGCAGCGCCAATGACGATCATGGCAACGAACTCTCGCCCGACCAGACGTGCGACATCCGTCGCGCCGGCACCGAACAGCTTATGCAGCACGATCGTGCGGGACATGCGCTGTACGCTGTAGGAGGACATTGCATAGATGCCGAATGCGGTCAGCATGATGGCGATCACCGTGCCCAGTGCGAGCAGTGCTGCCAAGCGCCTGTCGTCGGCATAACTGTCGGCGAAATAATCGCCGGCGTGGCGGATGCGGATGATGTCGTTGGGAAAGTACTGGCGTACCAGCGCATCGACCTCGGCTTCAACCTGTTGCATGTTGCCCGAAACGCGCACGGTAAAGGTCGGCGTGTACATGGTCGTGAAATACAGAATAGGTTGAGGCTTGCCATGCAGGCTGTGATATCGAATGTCGGGCGCGACGCCGACGATTGGTCCGGTCGCGACGGTCTTGTCCCCCATGCGGTAAGTGAGGAGTTGGCCGACTGCGTCCTGAGGATTGGCGAACCCGAGTTCACGCGCCGTGCTCACGTTGATAATGTTGGCGGCAAAGCCGTCCTCGTCGTTGTCGGTCTTGGTGTTGAACAGTCGTCCGGCAACCGGACGCAGGCGGTAAGTATCGAAGAAGTTAGGGCTTACAGGCCGCACCAGGACGGAAGCCGATTTCCCGTTCAGCAGACCGACTTGAATGAACGCGGGGGGGAGGTTCTTGCCGATCGGATCCGCATTTGCCGCTACCGACTCCACTCCCTGCACACGGGACAAGGCTTCACGCAGCGCATGGTTGACTGGCGAGTGCAGATCACCCGGCAACTCCATCACCAGCAATGGGGTGGGATCGAATCCCAGATCGACCTTTGCAGCGAATCTTGTTTGCCAGGCAATAGCAAGCGTCAATGTCGTCAATGCGATGGCGACAATGAATTGAATTACTGTCAACATTCGACGCACCCACATGCCGCCCATGTTTTCGGCAACTCCCCTACCGGACAGCGTCTGCTGCGGACGCACCCGTACCGCGACCCATGCAGGATAGGCCCCGGCGAGCAGCCCGACCAATACACCCAGCGCCAATGAGGCCAGCAACGCCGAAGGTGTGAAGAGGTTATCCAACTTGCGGTTTATCAGATCGGCAAACACGGGGCGCAAGGCCATCGCCAGCAGCAAACCCAGGACAGTCGCGAGCAGCGATACCGTCAGGGACTCTGCGAGGAACTGGGTGATGAGACGCCCGATTGAGGCACCCAAAACCTTCCGCGTGGCGATCTCCCGTTGCCGGCGCAGCGTGCGCACCGTGGCCAGGTTGACGTAGTTTCCGCAAGCTAATAAAAGGATCAGCACCGCCACCAGACTCAAGCCAACGAGCGCGCGCCAGTCGCCATGGGGGCCACTAAAATGCTCTCCAGCGGTATCTTTGTCAAAATACATATTGGGCAAAGCCCCAAGGCGGAGGTCGATGATTTTCCGATTCCCAAGCTTCTGCTTCACCTCGGGTGCAATCTGCATGCTGGATGGGCCATGGTCCGCAACATCCTGAAGGTGTTGTTCGAGCGCCGCGGCGCTCACGCCTGGAGCGAGCTTCATGTATATCCGGGCACCGGTAATGTGGTTCCAGTCTTCGGCCAGCGGGTGCTTTATCTCGTCCGTCCAGGCCGCAGTCTTCATGCCGGCCAGGGCTTCGTAAGGGAGGGTGGTGTTCGAGGGACGATCGGGCAGCAGCGCAGTCACCTGGAACGGACTGCCGTTAATCTGCACGGTCTTGCCGACCRCGCCCAGACTGCTGCCGAACAAACGCTGTGCCGCTGTCATTGTCAGCGCCAGTGTGTCGGGCCGGCTGAGCGCGAGCCGCAAATCGCCGTCGATCGCCTGCACGCCGAACATCCCGGCAAACTCAGTATTGACCGCAGCCAGTTCGACACGTTGAACAACCGTATTGGCACGTACCGTTACCGGGAGCGGCACAAATGCGGAGCTGGCTGCAACCATGCCGCTGCGCTGGGCAACGCCCAGATAGGGCAACGGGGCCGTCTCGTACCAGGAGGCATTGTCGATGTCGTTTGGCCTGTACTTGAGCAGGAAGATCCGGTCCGCCTGCGGCACATCCGCGTCGTATGACATCGAGTAACGCACAAAGCCCAGCAACAGAAAGCACACGGCCAGGCCGATGACCAGACTGGCGACCACGATGGCCGAATAGACCGGGTCCTTGACCAGCATGCGCCAGCCGATGCGGAAATCGCGAATATTCATGTTTGCCCTGATTGCATTGAAGAATTTGGCCAGACGTGGCCAACAGCTACCTGCAGTTCAAACCACTGCTCGCAAGCCAATGGACTCGATACGTCCATCCAGCATGTGGATGGAACGCTTGGCCTGCGCCGCATGCTCCGGCGAGTGCGTCACCATGACGATGGTCGTTCCCTCCGCGTTGATTTCCTGGAGCAGCCGCATGACCTCGTCGCCATGCGCTGTATCGAGGTTACCGGTCGGTTCGTCGGCCAGCAGCAGCGCGGGACGCGTCACCAACGCGCGTGCGATGGCCACGCGCTGTTGCTGGCCACCGGATAGCTGGGATGGATGGTGGCCGGCGCGGTGGAGCAGCCCGAGTTTCTCGAGCATGGCGTTGCATTGTTCGTGGCGCGCACGGCCCGGCATGTCGGCATACTCGAGGGCCAGCGCGACGTTCTCGTACACTGACAATTCTTCGATCAGGTTGAAGCTCTGGAATATAAACCCGATACGACCGCGCCCCAGCTGGTTCAGTTTGCGCTCGCTCCAGCCGGCGACATCCTGCCCGTCGAACCAGTAGTGCCCCTCGCTGGGGGTGTCGAGCAGGCCGAGCACGCCGAGCAGCGTCGACTTGCCGCAGCCGGAGGGACCGGTAATTGTCACGTACTCCCCGGCTTCGATCTCCAGATTGATACGGTCGAGCGCAGTCGTCTGTACTTCGCCGGCAAGATGCACTTTGCAGATGTTCGCCATTTTCAGCATCGCTGAGTCCTCGGAAACATAAATTATTGGTAAAGTTGCAATTGTTCGGCTTGACCGAACGACGCGTAGCTCGACACGATTACCCGTTCACCCGGCGCCAGGCCGGACAGCACTTCGATCTGGCCATTGTTGCGTCGGCCAACCTTGATAGCACGCCGTGTCGCCGTCCGGCCGTCGCGCCCCAGGACGTACACCCAATTGCCACCGCTATCGCTGACGAACCCGCCATTCGGCAGCAACAGAGCCTGCGCCGCTTCACCTAGTGTGATATTGGCATCAAGGCTTTGTCCCGGGTTCAAAATGCCAGGCTGCCCCTGAGTAAAGACCATCTCTGCCGTGAATCGGCCGGACTTGATTTGCGGAAATATTGCGCTGACTTGGATAGGATAGTCGCGCGCGCCATCGTTGACGGTGCCGTGCTGGCCGACCGCAAACCGGTTCAAATAAAACTCATCGACCTGTGCGGTGAGCTTGAACGCCTTCGGATCATCGATACGGCCGATGTGCTGGTCGGGTCGGACTGTTTCGCCAACTTGCAAACGGAATCCGGTAAGACGGCCGGCAACTGGAGCGCGCACCGCCAGCGCTGCCACCGTTTGGTGGGCCAGCCGCAAGCCCGCTTCGAGGCCGGCGATCGCTGTTTGCAGCTGCGCCTGGGCGTCGTGCTGCACTTTGCTATCGCTGGCTTTGCTGGCGCGTTCCAGTTCGATCTGGCGTTTCTGCTGCGCGAGGAGGTCCGAGGACTCCTCCATTGCTGTTGAGGATATGAAACCTTTGTCGGCAAGCACTCGATTGCGCGCGTTCTGTTTCACCGACTGCTTGTGAGTAAACTCCAGATCCGCCAATCGGCGTGCATGGTCCACCTCGCTGCCTTGCTGCACGACACGCAGGTTGGACAAGTAATAATACTGCTGAGCAAGCTCGGCCTGGCGCGCCAACAACTCGAGGTTGCGCTGTGGATTGGACAGGCGGAACAACAAATCCCCTTGCTTGACCAAAGCCCCATCCTTTGCAAGAACTTCCTCGACACGCCCCGATTCGACCGAGTCGAGCACGACCGAGTGGAGTGGATCGGCATTTGCACGGACCAGCACGTTATCCTGGTATAAACCCTTGCTCACGGTAACGATGCGCACGTCTGCGGCACTGACTTGCAAACCGTGCGGCATCCACCACCAGATCAGTCCTGCACCTGCCAGAACTGCGGCAACAACAATCGCGCCGATTACAAGGCGGCGTCCGCGCCGCTTCGGGACGCGCTGATCCATGGCAGCACCGGTCACGGCGCCACGTAGGGGCGATGTACTCATCGATTACCCAGCCTCATAAATAATCCGCTCAATTTTGGCCGGCAAACGTCCGCCGTGCTTCACGCAAGGCAGAGCGCGCGGCCTCGTCCAGGGGCGTGAACCCGCTCGACGCTATTAGCTTAGAATTCTTCACCTTGCCGTTCTCGTCGACGAGAAAGCCGAGCTTGACCAAGCCCTCATGACCGGCCTGCACATCCGCGGGCGGGTACTGYGGCTTGGCGCAGCTGGTGAAGTCGAGCTTGGCGGTGCTGCTGCCTTGCGGTGCCGCATGGGCGGACGCCGCGCAGCCGAGGGCGATGGACAGGCATTGCAGGGCCGTGCGGATGATGCGGGACATGATGCTCTCCTTGTGGTGGGAACTGATGACCTTCAGTTCGTCAGGGCGTAAGGGCGCCGCGCGCCGTCTTGCGCGAATGCTTTGTTGATGATGGGGGCGTGACCGGCCCCGACGCTCAGCGGGACGGCGTCACGTCACGCGAGCCTCCAGACATACTGGACCGGCTGCCACGTCGGGACGGGCTGGCCGTTGCGCAGCGCCGGCGCGAACCGGCAGCGGTGCAGGGCGCCGCGGGCCGCCTCGTCCATGCTGACGTAGCCGCTGGACCGCAGGATGGTCGAGTCCGTGACGAAGCCCGAGGCGTCCAGGCGAAAGTTCAACGTGACCGTGCCCTCGTGGCTGGCCGCAATATCGGCCTGCGGGTATTGCGGTTTGCTGCAGGTCGAGAAGTCCGCGACCGCGGGCCGCGTCAGGCCGGCCGTCCTGACGGCCGGGGCGTCGCGGGTCGCCAGCGCGTGGGCGCTCGCCGCGCACGCGAGGACGAAGCCGAGCACGGGAATCGCGGCGCGCCAGTCCAGCGCCTGGGGATCCGGACGGACGAGGCGGCGGATACGCGCCATCAGGTCGCCGCCCGCCGCGGCTTGGGCCAAGTGGTGGCTGGAAAACTGCAGGCGTTCCAGTTCCGACAGCGCCCGTGCCAGGCGGCGCGGTTCGCCCAGCCGGCGGGCGGCGAAATCGTCGGCGATCTGCTCGCGTTCGTGGCGAATGCGGCGCGAGATCCACCACACGGCCGGGTGATAGAACAGCAGGGCTTCGATCACGGTCTGCACGAGGTTGACGAGGTAGTCGTGGCGCCGGACGTGGCCCAGCTCGTGCGCCAGCAGCGCTTCCAGCAATTGCGGCGGCATGCCCGTCACGAGGGCGGCCGGCACGAGCACGATCGGGCGCCAGCAGCCGGCCGTGACCGGGCTGGCCAAGCTGTCGACGATGCGCAGGCGCACGTTGCGGTCGATGCCGCAGCGGGCGGCAAGTTGGGCCAGCTTGGTTTGCCAGACGCGTTCCTCATTGCTCTGCGCCGCAGCGGCCCGTCCGTGCGACGCGCGTCGAACCCACACGAGTCCCAGCGCCATGCGCAGCCCGAACGCCGCGGCGCAGGCCGCCCACGCGCCGACAATCCAGTCGAGATGCTGCTGCAGCCAGGCGAGCAGGCCAACGGCGTCGCGCAACACGGCCGCCGGTGCCGACGCCAGCGGCAACATGCGCGCGGCCGCCACGTCGCGGTCGTCCAGCAGCATCGTCACTAAATCGATGGCGGGCCAGGCGACGCACAGCAGCAGGGCCAGGCACGCCGCAGCATAGCGGCGTTCGGGACCGGCATTGCGCAGCGCCACGAGCAGCACGGCCGTCGCGCACCCGATCAGCGCGCCTTGCCACACGAAGTGCAGCAACGTCCATCCGAGGCTGGGCACGAACGCGTTCGACAGCGCGGACAGCAGCCTGGTCAGCGTATCCGGCAAGTGCGAGGGCAGCGGCGCGAGCGGGCTGGTCGGCAGCAAGACCGACAACATCCCGTTGACGAGCCCCGCGCTCATTGGTCGTCTCCATCTTTCAGCAGTTGTTCGATCTCCTCGCGTTCCTTTTTCGAGATACCGCTCTTGAGCGCGGCCAGCACGAGCGCCTTAGCCGACCCCGCGAAGGCGCGCTGCATCAGGTCCTTCAGCAGATTCGTCTGCAGCGATTCCTGCGCCTGGGCCGGTGCGTACACGTGAGATCGTTCGCTCTCGTCGCGGATCAGCAAACCTTTGCCGTGCATGATCTGCATCAGGCGCAACACGGTCGCGTAAGTCACTTCCGGACGCTCCTTGACGATCTCTTCGTGGACCCGGCGTGCCGTCGCCGAGCCGAGCGGCCACAGCACCTGCAACAGGTCGAGTTCGGCGGGCGTGGGCTTGGGAAGGGCAGGGGATTTGGCCATGGCGGTCTTCGGAACGTGGTCGATAAATCTAGACTAACTTGTCTAGATTGAGTTGTCTACAAGTTTATTTTGAACACTGCGGCTTGTGCCGATATGTCGCTGGGGCCTAATATAGACATAAGCGTCTACATTAAAATGGAGTGTCCATGCTGAAAACCCGTCTGCGCACCGCCGCCCTCGGTCTCCTGCTGGCTTCAAGCGGCGCCGGCGCGTCGTCCGT
This sequence comes from Massilia sp. P2_C2, assembly GCF_056404615.1. Classification (NCBI taxonomy): domain Bacteria; kingdom Pseudomonadati; phylum Pseudomonadota; class Betaproteobacteria; order Burkholderiales; family Oxalobacteraceae; genus Massilia; species Massilia sp. P2_C2. The sequence goes on from NZ_JBFUDR010000133.1 coordinate 10,211, forward strand.
CCCGGATTATCCGTTCGTGCATGTTACCGGTAGTTCGTTCCAGGCCGTCGTGCCCGACCTCGCCAGCCTCGATTTCGAGATCGTCGTGCCCGATGCCGACCCGGCCGCGGCCCGTGCCGTCCTCGAAGCGCGCGTGGGCGAGGTGCGCGACCTGGCGCGGCAGCTGGGAATAGACTCCGACGACGTCATCGTGCGCGAGGTGCGCCAGGGCATCCGCAAGGAGGAGCGGGCCGCGAACGGCGCGCCGGTGTACGAGCTGCGCTGCGACGTTCACATCAACGTGCGCAACGTCGCCAACTGGGCCGCGCTGGCCGGCGGCCTGCTCGGCAAGGCCAATCTCGACGGCTTCGCGTCCGCCTTCGACCGCACCGACATGGACACGATCCACGACGAACTCGTGACCCAGGCCATCCAGGACGCCCGCCGCCAGGCCGACGTGATGGCGGCCGCGGGCGGGCGGCGCGTCGGCGGCCTGATGGGCGCGACGCCGGAAGCGCTGAAGAACCTCAGCACGGCGATGGGGCTGGAACGCGCCGAGTTCCGGCGCGATGGCGGCGCGGACCGGGCGCGCGCGCAGGACGTCGACCGCGAGCAATTGCTGGCAGTGCCCGCCTTGAAGCTGCGCCAACCCGTCGACGTGATCTTCCGTCTGGAAAACCTGCCGCGGCGCACCCGCTGACGGCATGCCTACTTGAGGCAGCACAGGCGCGGCGAAGGGGGGCGTGAATTTTTCCGGCGGCGAGCGCCAGCGTATCGGCGTCACGCGCGCCATCCTCAAGCAGCCGACGATCCTCGTGTTCGACGAAGTGACGTCGGCGCTGGATGCCGTGCCCGAACACGCCATCGTCAAGGAGCTGGAGCGCCTGTCGGAGCGGTTTTACGGCGGCGGCGGGTTGGTTTTGACCTTCTGGTCGTAGGCAGTGACGTTGCGGGTGATGGTGCGGGTTTTGGACGCGGTTGCGTTTTCGGTGGGGCTATCTGTCAACGGTTGACAGATAGCGGCCCGCTGCTGGCGTACGAATTCGTGCGAAACCGCGCATGCCTTGGCGATCTCGCGGTCGCTCCACTGGACCGACTCCGGGTCGTCAAGCAGCATGGTAACGGCGCGGCGTTTATCGGCGTTGGTGCGGCGCAGCCCGTGCGCGGCGTTGGCGCCGACCGCGTACTGCACGGGGTCGCGCCTGCGGCCGTCCTTGACGCCAGGTCACGGCGACCGCGCGCTGTTGCCGGGCCGGGCGCGGAGTGGTGATCTCCGGCGCGGAGTCGACCGGGGCCGACGCCATTCCCCCGAATTCGCGGTTTTTGCGACGCCGGCCTGGTCTTGCCGACCTTGGCCGTCTGCATCGTGGCGTGGGTGCTATGTTTGGTGGTGTACGTGTGCGCGCCCGTCTTGGCCGAGCTGCACGTCGGCCTTCCACATGGCTAGGCTGGAGCAGTCGGCGCGCGGCGCGCCCAGGCCGGACAGCACCCCCACATCCTCGGCCACGATGACGTCCTGGCGGCCGGGGAAAATCGATCCAGAGCAGACGGACCGGGAGGTGTCGCGCCGTAGGACGACACTACTACCATTTGCATCCTTCATCGCTCACTGCGCCGCGTATTAGAGCCGGCAATTTCAGCAGTCCCGTTAGGCGCACGCTGCCGACCTTTGCCACGTCATCGCTATTACATCGGGGGCGAAAGGCCGCTCCAATCGCCTTCTCGGCAGCGCTGCTGTGGCTCGTCAACGTGGATGTAGAGCGAATGCCTTTCCCACGTTCTTCGGCCACGAAGTCCGCGATGACGTGCTTCACCGTTGCGCTGTCTGGCAGTACAACTGCGGACGCGGGTGCCACCGTCTCGTCCTGCGTCGCGGGCAGTGTCCTTGTCGCTTCCTCAAGAGGCGCGTCATCGGGCTGAGGTATTGCGGGACGCCACTCGTTCCGACGCCTCGGCTTAATAACGGGCGTTACCGTGATGCTTTCGCCGGCATCGGCATGCCGAGCCGAGGCCGGGATAATTTTGAGCATGATGACGTTGGCGGATTTGGCGGCTGGGGGACCGACCCGGTTGTGCGTCGAAGCGCTGCGGCTTACCACGTACCACGCGCCGATATGCAGGATAGCCATACACAGCAGTCCTGCCGCGCGCCGCGCGCCGATATGGCGCGCTATCCCTTTCCCTTCACCCATGAGCGGCGACGGCCGATACTGGACGCAGCACCGCATGTTCACGAGGCCGCAACACCATCAGCGACAGTAATCCCGGCACCCCCAGCACCAGGCAGGCGAGGCACCATGCGAGCCGCATGCGTGGCGTGGCATAGGGGGCGCGTGTCCACCAGGCCGCGCATGCGGCCGAGAGCAGGCAGGTTGCCAGGGCGGCGGCCCATACACCGAAGGGACGGGGAAGTAACAGTTGGGCGAAGCGCGATGCCCCGTCGTCTGCAATGCTGCCGTTGTCGATCAGTGCGTCGGGCAGGCCGACCAGCGCGTACAGCGCCGGCGACACCCACCAGTCCTTGTGCTCGAACAGCAGCGGGAAGTCGTGCGTCAGTTCGCGCCGTGCCACTTGCTGCACATGGCCGATATGGTCAACCAGATAGATGATTTGCGGCGCGTCCGTCACGCCGTCCGTCTGGCGGTAGCCGTACAGGAACGACACGAGGATGCCGTCCGCCACGCCCGCCGCATCCACTCGCTCCAGGTCGCCGAAAGGCAGCGGCAGCCGGACCTCTGCCGGGATGTCGCCCTGGCCGGCGCGGGGCGCCAGCAAGATGAGCCGGCGGTTCGTAAGCACCAGGGTCCGGTCGCCGAGCACCGCGACGCCGCCGGCAAGTTGTTCGGTGCCGTCCACGCGCAGCATCCGGTGCAGTGTGCCGCGCGCAGTGTTCAGCACGTGCAGGTCGTGGGGATTCACCAGGTAGGTCGTCTTGCGGTTGTCGCGCACGACGGTCGGCTGCGCGTCGAACGGCGCCATCCCGTCGTCGCCGGCGCCCAACCAGCCCTTGTCGGCGCGCGTGCGGCGATTCACGCCGCGGTACATCATGCGGTCATGGCTGAAGGTCCGGAGATTCGCGTCGTCGCTGAACATGACGCGGCCCTGGTTCGTGATCAGGTTACGCACTGCATACTGGCGCACGTTCGGGCCGACGGATACGCTGTTGTCGCGGTCGAGGTCCGCGCGCCAGACGGAGGCGCGCGGGTTGGCGTTGGCGGCCAGTCCGAGCTGGATGGCTTCGTCGGGGTAAGAGCGGACGGCCTCCGTATGTCCGCCACGCGGCACGTGGTCGCTGGACAGCGGGTACACGCCGGCGAGCATCTGCCCGAGCTGGAACAGCATCGAACCGCCCCAGACCAGGGCCAGGTAGAAGCAAACCTGCAGTGGCAGCGCATTGGCGACGACGGTGCCCGCTTCGTCGCCAATGCGTCGGCTGGGGCGGAACACGGTGTACAGCAGGAACAGCAGCAGCGCGCAGCAGGCCATGCCCAGCCCGAGCACGGTGGCGGCCGTGGCCATGTGCATGGTCAGTACGACCGGCAGCACCAGGATTGCGAACGCCCAGCGGCTGCGGTGCAGCATTATGTAGCCGCCCACCATCCAGGCCGATAGCGTGGAGAGCGCCAGGAAGGCGGCGCCCGCGTAATGGCGAGCATCGATGACGCGGTTGGTGAAGTGTGCCTGCGAGGCCAACACGATGAACAACGGCAGCGCGACGGCCAGCAGCGTTAGCGTCACGGCGGCCAGCACCAGGGCAGCCAGTATACGCGCCCGGTGGGTCGGCCGGTGCAGGAGCCAGATCCAGCGGTTCGGTTGGCGGTAGGTGCCGAACTGGTAGAGCGCCAGACCGAGGCCGGACAGCATGTATAGCATCAGCATGACCACGTGGGTCCAGCTCGATTCGCTGGGCAGGTCGCCGACCTGCTCCAGGGCCACCAGGATCAACAGACAGGCAATGCCGTGGATCGCGGCCGCCTTGCGGAAGCGGCGCAGTTCGGAAAAATACAGTTCTAGCATGGGTGAATCCTTATGCGGCGCGGCGTGACGTGCCGGCGTGGCCACAGGTCAGGAACGCGTTCACGGCGCGCTCCAGGCCGAGCGGTATCGTCTGGACCGATTGCGCGCCCAGCAGCTTGAGGCGAGCGCCGAAGCTGTCGTCCTGGTCGAATACGACGAGGTGCGTGTGGCCTTCGATCGTCTGGGCCTGCAGCACGCCCGGCAGCTGCCATACGTCCGGCGTCTTGAACGGGAACGCGGCAACCCACAGGCGGATGCGCTCGCAGAAGTCGGCGGGGCCGTTCATGTAGCGCAGCCTGCCGTGTTCAAGGATGACGAGGTTGTCGGCGACGCGCTCGATTTCGTCCATCTGGTGCGAGCAGAACACAATCGTCGCGCCGTCGTTATCGAACAGCGTCGTCTCCAGCATCGTGTCCAGGAACACACGTTTGGCGACCACGTCCAGACCTAGGGTCGGTTCGTCGAGGATCAGCAATTCCGGGCACTGCGACAAGGCGAGGGCCAGGTTCAGGCCCGCCCGCTCGCCGCGCGACAATTCGCACACTTGCTGGTCCGGCATCACGTTGAAGTGGCGGATCACTTCGTGGTAGCGCGCCTCGTTCCAGCGTGCGTACTGGCGCTCGTGCATGCGTTTCAGCTCGCGCACGCGCATCCAGCCCGGCAATGCGTGCTCCTCGTTCACGTAACCGATGCGCTCGCGCAGCGCCGGCGTCAGGCGCGTGGTGTCGTGACCGAGCACGCGCGCACTGCCAGCGCTGGCCTGCTCGAAGCCGAGCAGCACGCGAAACAGCGACGATTTCCCAGCCCCGTTCGCGCCAACGACGGTGTGGACGGCACCGCGTGGCAGCCGAAGCGTCAAGTGGTCGAGGGCCAGCTTGTTCCCGTAGGACAGGCACAGCGCCTCGGTATCAATGACGTAGTCGTTCATGCGGTCTTCCTGGCGGCATAGTGGGCAAGTTCGGTGGCAACGTGGTCGAGGACCGTCTGCTGCGGGTAATCGAGCCCGATCACGTCGCTGACGAAGCGGTCCACCGCCTCGCCTAGGCGGCGCGTGCGCTCGGCATCGGACAAGCGCTGGCGCTGCTCGGCCACGAATAGGCCTAGGCCCGCCCGGGCATGCAGCCAGCCTTCGGCGGTCAGCTCCGTGTAGGCCTTGGCGACCGTGTTCGGGTTGATCGACAGTTGCTGCGCCAACCCGCGTACGCTGGGCAGGATGTCTCCCGGCAGCAGCTCGCCTGCGGCGATGAGGCGTTTCACGCCGTCGGTAATTTGGCGCACGATGGGGCGCGGATCACCGGTCACGATCTGCAAGACCACGGTAGGTCGTCGGCTCATGGTATCTATCTGTACTATAACGAGTAGTACAGTAACATTGGCAAATCTCTCTCGTCAAGAGATGCGCATGGGCCGTTTTGCTTGTCCTTGACAACGACCGCATCTGGCCGGCGTCGGCGAGAAGGATGGCCCAGTCGGTGCGGGCGCGTGGAGGATTTTGCAGACCATTGTCACGGATCCTTTGCGGGATGGGAAATGGAGGGTGACGAGGGTGCCTGCGCCGGGCGTGATGGCGACGTCTATCGTGGCACTGAACTGCTCGATGACGATGTCGTGCACGATCGCCAGGCCTCGGCACGTGCCCTGGCCGAACGGGTTGGTCGTGAACATCGGCTCGAAGATACGGCGCAGGTCGGCCGGTGCGATGCCGCCGCCGTTCCTGACGTCGCCGGCGGGGAAGATGGTCCTAGCCGTGCTTGCCGCGATGGCGGAAATGGAACGCGACCTGCTGGTGGAGCGAACGCAGGCCGGCCTGGCCCGGGCCAAGACCGAAGGCAAGGCACTCGGTCGGCCGAGCGCGACCACGGCGCGCGATCAGGCCAAGATCGTGGAGCTGCATGCGGCCGGCCAGTCGCTCTCGAAGATCGCGGCCCAGTTCAAGATCGGCAAGACGACCGTCCACAGCGTCATACAGGCCGCCAAGAAGGCGGCGCAAGCACAGACCCCCACCACGCCAGCAGAGGCCGCCAGGAAACCCGCAAAGGCCTCCGCGAACGACGAGAGCGACATGGCTCGGCGCGCGATCCTGGAGCAGAAGCACGGGCAGCTCCGACTTCATCCATGACAGGTCCGAAATCACGACCAAGAGCGGAAAAAACAAGGGGGACCCCATAACATGAGGTCCCCCTGCGGGAAAAACACCTTAAATGGTATATAC
>NZ_JBFUDR010000134.1:0-16372 GCF_056404615.1 Massilia sp. P2_C2
AAACAGGATTGTTTAGAATAAGCGATTAGACTGGCACGCCGCGCACGGGTTGCGCGTGATGTCGCCCGGCCCCGAATCGATCAAACTCATTATGCCAAATAAAACAAACGCGGAGAGCGCCGCACCACCGGCCACCGCGCAAGCACCGGAATCCTTCGAGCAGGCGATGGCCGAACTGGCCCAACTCGTGACACAAATGGAAAGTGGGCAATTGCCCTTGGAAGCTTCGGTCGCCGCGTATGCGCGCGGTTCCGAGCTCGTGCGCTATTGCGCGACCCAACTGGAAAAAGTCGAGTCCCAGGTGAAGGTCCTGGAAGGCGAGATGCTCAAACCGTTCAGCACCGACGGCGAGGACGACGTATGAGCGCGCCACAGGAATTCCAGGGCTGGATGAAGGCCGTGCAGGCCGGCGCGGAAAGCGCGCTCGACCGCTTCCTGCCGCCGGCGGACCAGGTGCCGGCCAAGCTGCACGAAGCGATGCGCTACACGGTGCTGGGCGGCGGCAAACGCGTGCGCCCGCTGCTCGTGCACGCGAGCGGTGCCCTGTTCGGCGCCGATGACGATGCGCTGGCGCGCGCCGCCAGCGCCGTCGAGATGATCCACGCGTATTCCCTCGTGCACGACGACATGCCGTGCATGGACGACGACGACCTGCGCCGCGGCAAGCCGACCGTGCACGTCGCGTATGACGAAGCGACGGCGCTGCTCGTCGGCGATGCGCTGCAGGCCCAGGCCTTCGAGGTGCTGGCCGGCACGACGACCGTCCCCGCCGCGCGCACCGTCACCATGTTGCGCCTGCTGGCCGAGGCGGCCGGTTCGGCCGGCATGTGCGGCGGCCAGGCGATCGACCTGGACAGCGTCGGCATCAGCCTGACGCTCGAGCAACTGGAGCGCATGCACCAGCTGAAGACGGGCGCGATGCTGCGCGTCTCCGTGGTGCTGGGCGCGCTGGCAGGCCGCGACCTCGCTCCGCACGAACTGGAATCCCTGGGCGCGTACTCGCGCGCGATCGGCCTCGCGTTCCAGGTCGTGGACGACATCCTCGACGCGACCGAGGACTCGGCCACGCTGGGCAAGACGGCCGGCAAGGACGCGGCGGACAACAAGCCGACCTATGTGTCGATTCTGGGGCTGGCGCCATCGAAGGCGCTGGCCGAACAATTGCGGCAGCAGGCGCACGACGCGCTCGCGCCGTTCGGAGAACAAGCACAGCGGCTGCGCGAGATCGCGGACCTGATCGTGCAGCGGAAGGCATAAATGAAACTGCTAGATACCATCAACGTCCCGGCCGACCTGCGCAAGCTGCCGCGTACCCAGCTCACGCCGCTGGCGCACGAGCTGCGCCAGTTCCTGCTCGACTCGGTCTCCAAGACAGGCGGTCATTTGTCGTCCAACCTCGGCACGGTCGAGCTGACGATCGCGCTGCACTACGTGTTCAACACGCCGGAAGACCGCATCGTCTGGGACGTCGGCCACCAGACCTATTCGCACAAGATCCTCACGGGCCGGCGCGACCGCATGCCCACCTTGCGCCAGCTGAACGGCCTGTCCGGCTTCCCCAAGCGCGACGAGAGCGAGTACGACACGTTCGGCACGGCGCACTCGTCGACGTCGATCTCGGCGGCCCTCGGCATGGCGCAGGCCGCGAAGATCAAGGGCGAAAAGCGCAAGGCCATCGCCGTCATCGGCGACGGCTCGATGACCGCGGGCATGGCCTTCGAGGCGCTGAACAATGCGGGCGTCGAGGACGACGTCGACCTGCTCGTCGTCCTGAACGACAACGACATGTCGATCTCGCCGCCGGTCGGCGCCCTCAATCGCTACCTCGCGCGCCTGATGTCGGGCCAGTTCTACGCGGCCGCCAAGAACGTCGGCAAGACCATGCTGCCCGCGCCGATGCTGGAGCTGGCGAAAAAACTGGAAGAGCACGCGAAGGGCATGGTGGTCCCGGCCACGATGTTCGAGGAATTCGGCTTCAACTACATCGGCCCCATCGACGGCCACGACCTCGATTCGCTGATCCCGACGCTGGAAAACATCAAGCGCCTGAGGGGCCCGCAATTCCTGCACGTCGTGACGAAGAAGGGGCAGGGCTACAAGCTGGCCGAGGCCGAGCCTATCCTGTATCACGGCACCGGTAAATTCAATCCGAGCGAAGGCATCAAGCCCGCCAAGGCAACCAAGATCACGTACACCGAGGTGTTCGGCAACTGGTTGTGCGACATGGCGTCCGTGGATAAACGCCTGGTCGGCATCACGCCGGCGATGCGCGAAGGCTCGGGCATGGTGCGCTTCAACCAGGAATACCCGGACCGTTACTTCGACGTCGGCATCGCCGAGCAGCATTCGGTGACGTTCGCGGGCGGCCTCGCGACGGAAGGCATGAAGCCGGTCGTCGCCATCTACTCGACCTTCCTGCAGCGCGCCTACGACCAGCTGATCCACGACGTGGCGCTGCAGAACCTGGACGTGACGTTCGCGCTGGACCGCGCGGGCCTCGTCGGCGCGGACGGCGCCACGCACGCGGGCAACTACGACATCGCCTACCTGCGCTGCATCCCGAACATGGTCGTGATGGCACCGTCGGACGAGAACGAATGCCGCAAGATGCTGACGACGGCCTACCGTTTCGAAGGCCCGGCCGCCGTGCGCTACCCGCGCGGCGCGGGCGTGGGCGCGGCCATCGATCCGGCGCTCGACGTCATCGAGATCGGCAAGGGCCTCGTCAGGCGCGAAGGCCAGGGCGTCGCGATCCTCGCGTTCGGCTCGATGGTGGCGCCGAGCATGAAAGCCGCCGGGGACCTGAACGCGACCGTGGCCGACATGCGCTTCGTGAAGCCGCTGGACGTGGAACTCGTGAAGCAGCTGGCGCGCGACCACGACTACCTGGTGACGGTGGAAGAGGGCTGCACGATGGGCGGCGCCGGTTCCGCCGTGGCCGAGGCGCTGGCTGCCGAGGGACTCGTCAAGCCGCTGCTGATCCTGGGCCTGCCGGACCGCTTCATCGACCATGGCGACCCGGCCCTGCTGCTGGCGTCCGTCGGGCTGGATGCGCACGGCATCGGCCAGGCGATCCGCGAGCGCTTCGGCATCGGCGAGCCGCGGTTGGTGGTTAATAACACCTGACGTCGTAACGCCAACACGCCGCAAACGTCCGCGTGGGCACTGGGTGCCCACCCTACGGCGGCGCGAAATCAGGTAGGGTGGGCACCCCGTGCCCACGCGTTACGCCAACATGATGCAAACGCCATCCTGGCCAGGCCGCGATGACGTTTTTCATGCCGGTTTGAATCGGCCGCCGCGCCGGAATGGTGCGTCCTATAATGTGGGTTCATCACTATTTCGGAAGCGCGCCATGCTTTCCCCCGATTTGTTCGCGGCCGTATTCAACCATTCCCCGATCGGGCACTACCTGCTGTCGCCCACGCCGGAGGCAACCGTCCTCGCCGTCAACGATGCCTTCCTGAAGGCGTCGGGACGCAGGCGCGAGGAACTGGTCGGCGTGAGCCTGTTCGTCGCGTTTCCGCGCAACCCGGACGACCCGGCGGATACTGGCGAAACTGACCTGCGCCGCTCGCTGGCCCGCGTCGTGGCGACGGGGCAGCCGGACCGGCTGCCGGCCCAGCGCTATCCGATCCCCGTCGTGCTGCCGAACGGCGAGACGGGCTTCGAGGAGCGGTTCTGGAGCGCCGTCAGTACGCCCATCTTCGGCGCGGACGGCCGGATCGTGTGCATCTCGCACACGACGATCGACGTGACGGAACAGGTACGCTCGGAAGCCGCGCTGCGCGAGAGCGAAGCGCGCTACCGGGCGCTGACCAATGCCACGGCGGACGTCGTGTACCGCATGAGTCCCGACTGGAGTCAGCTGCGCCAGCTCGACGGGCGCGGTGTGCTGAAGGACACGGCCGCCGCGAGCCGCTTCTGGCTCGACGAATACATTCCGTCGGAAGACCAGGCGCCGGTGCACCGCGCCATCGGGGCGGCCATCCGCGCCAAGTCCCTGTTCCAGCTGGAGCACCGCGTGCGTCGCCTGGACGGCACCGTGGGCTGGACCTATTCCCGGGCCGTGCCGATGCTCGACGCGCGCGGCGAGATCGTGGAATGGATCGGCGCCGCCAGCGACATCACGGAACGCAAGCTGGCCGAGGAAAGGCTGAGGGAATCGGACCGGCGCAAGGACGAGTTCCTGGCCATGCTGGCGCATGAGCTGAGGAATCCGCTGGCGCCGATCGGCGCCGCCGCCGAGCTGCTGCAGCGCGCGCGGCTGGACGAGGGCCTCGTGCGCAAGACGAGCCAGATCATCGGGCGCCAGGTCGCGCACATGACGGAACTGATCGATGACCTGCTCGACGTGTCGCGTGTCACCCGCGGCCAGGTCGAGCTGGACCAGGAGGCGCTGGACCTGCGCGACATCGTGACGGACGCCGTGGAACAGGTCATGCCCCTCGCCCTCGCGCGGGGCCAGCGGCTGGACGTGGACGTTCCCGCGCACGGCGTGCGCGTGATGGGCGACAAGAAGCGGCTCGTGCAGGTGCTCGCGAACATCCTCAACAACGCCACCAAGTACACGCCGGAGGGCGGCCACCTGCGCCTGGCCGCCAGCGTGCGCGACGGCGCGGTGGACGTCGACATCGCCGACAACGGCATGGGCATGGCGCCGGAACTGGCTGCGCGCGTGTTCGACCTGTTCGCCCAGGCCGAGCGCACGTCGGACCGTGCATCCGGCGGGCTCGGACTCGGCCTCGCCCTCGTCAAGAACCTCGTCGAGCTGCACGGCGGTACCGTCACGTGCGCGAGCGACGGACCGGGGCTGGGCAGCCGCTTCACCATGACCCTGCCGCGCCTGCAGGCGGCGGCCGCGCCGGACGCGCCGGACCATGTGGCGCGCGACGCGACAGGCGATGCGGGACTGTCCATCATGGTCGTGGACGACAACGTGGACGCGGCCGCGATGCTGGCGATGCTGCTGGAAGCGTCGGGGCACCGGGTGACCGTCGAGCACGACCCGCTGCGCGCGCTGGAACGGGCGGACGAGGAGGCGCCACAGGCCTGGCTGCTCGACATCGGCCTGCCCGGCATCGACGGCTACGAACTGGCACGGCGCCTGCGCGCCCGGCCGGCGACGGCGCATGCCCTGCTCGTCGCGATCACGGGCTATGGCCAGGACAGCGACCGCCAGCGCGCGAGCGCGGCGGGGTTCGACCGGCACCTCGTCAAGCCGATCGACCTCGGCATCCTGCAGGACGTGCTGGCCGGAGGGCGGCCGGTGCGATGATCAGTCGGGCGTCAGCGCGCCGTCATAGATGCCGATGAAGTCGTCGCTCATGCATGCTCCGTTCCACCGGCACGTGCAGCGAGCGCGCCAGCAGGAGGCCGGCGAGCCAGCCGCCGGCGAGGCCGCCGAGGTGCGCCGCGTTGTCCGTGTGGGGATACAGGAAGCCCGCCGCCAGGTTGAACACCAGGAACGGGAGCAGCGCGCCGCGCAGGTCGTTCACGACGGTGGGCGGCACGCCGCTGTTTTCGCGCCGCGTGAAGGCAAGCAGGCCGCCGACGATGCCGAAGATCGCGCCGGACGCGCCCACGCTGTTCACGTGCGGATTCCACAGCACACTGGCGATGCTGCCGCACACGCCGGCGATCAGGTACAGCGCCGTGAAGCGCAGGCTGCCGAACAGGCGCTCGACCAGCTGGCCGACCTGCCACAGCGCAATCATGTTGAACAGCAGGTGCAGCAGGCTCCCGTGCAGGAACAGCGACGTCACCATGCGCCACCATTCGCCGTGAAGGGTGAGACGGCCCACGTTCGAGCCCCACTCGACGAGCTGGATCGAGCGCACCATCGCGTCGATCTTCGAATTCCAGCCCCATCCCATCATCGATCCCAGCGTCCTGCCCGACACGCCGCGGCGTACGAGCCACATGAGGAAGTAGATGCCGATGTTCAGCGTGAGCAGCGCCCAGATCACGGGCGTGGACGGGCTCCAGTAATCGATCCGGTCGTGGAATTCCTCGCGCTCGGAATGGGTGATCGCGAAGTCCTCCGTGCGGCGCTGCGGCAGCAGGGCGGCGAGCCGCTGCGCCGTCGCGGCATCCGCCGTATCAAATCCGATGACGAGGTTCTCGCGCACGCCCAGCACGTGGAACGCCAGGTACTCGCCGTCGGTATGAACGTTGACGATGTCGACCATGCGCAGCCGGTGTTCCACGCGCGCGGGCAGGCGGAACGAGCGCCGGGTCTTGCCGCGCACGCGCACGAAGTCCTGCTCGACGATGACCTGGCCCTTCCCCTTGAAGTAGAAGGGATTCGCGTTGAAGACGACGTCGAATGAATCCGTCATCGGCATCCCGTCAGGTGCGTTTGCGTTCGTGCTGCCACAGCACGTCGCTGCCGCCGGCGTGGCGGTTCAGCACGCGTGCGAGGACGAACATCAGGTCGGACAGGCGGTTCACGTACTGGCGCGGCTCGGCGTTGATCGTGTCCGTCTTCGCCAGCGCGACGATGCTGCGCTCGGCGCGCCGGCACACGGTACGGCATACGTGCGCGAGCGACGCGGCGCGCGAGCCGGCCGGCAGGATGAATTCCTTCAGCCGGGGCAGGTCGGCGTTGTACTTTTCCAGCAGCGCGTCGAGGCGCGCCACCTGCTCGACCTTGATCATCTGGTAGCCGGGGATGCACAGCTCGCCGCCGAGGTCGAACAGGTCATGCTGGACCGTGACGAGTTCTTCGCGCAGGTCGCCCGGCAGGTCTTCGCACAGCAGCAGGCCGACGAAGGAATTCAGCTCGTCGACGTCGCCCAGCGCCGCGATGCGCGCGCTGTCCTTGCCCGTGCGACTGCCATCGCCCAGTCCGGTGCTGCCGTCGTCGCCCGTGCGGGTCGCGATCTTCGAGAGTCGGTTGCCCATGATTACATCCTGCTAAAAAAAGATAGGCGGAGCATACGCCAAATCGCGGGGATTGTGCTTAAATCGATCCATGATTCCTGCGATTCCAGTCGACCCCGAGCGCCGGCGCGCAGTCGCCGCGGCCCTGCGTGCCGTCCTGCCGGCGCGCGCCGTCCTCGCCGACCCGGAGGATACCCGTCCTTACGAATGCGACGGCCTGGCCGCATACCGCCAGCTGCCGATGGTCGTCACCCTGCCCGACGACGAGGCGCAGGTGCTCGCCATCCTGAAGGTGTGCCGCGAGCTGGACGTGCCCATCGTGCCGCGCGGCGCCGGCACCGGCCTGTCCGGCGGCGCGCAGCCCCTGGCGGACGGCGTCGTGATCTCGACGGCGCGTCTGAACCGCATCCTGCGCGTGGAGCCGTATGCACGCACGGCCGTCGTGCAGCCGGGCGTGCGCAACCTCGCCATCTCGGAAGCGGCCGCGCCGTTCAATCTGTACTACGCGCCCGACCCGTCGTCGCAGATCGCCTGCACCATCGGCGGCAACGTGGCCGAGAACTCGGGCGGCGTGCACTGCCTGAAATACGGCCTCACCGTGCACAACGTGTTGCGTGTGCGCGTCTGTACGATCGAAGGCGATGTCATCGAACTGGGCGGCGATGCCCTCGATGCGCCGGGCCTCGATTTGCTGGCCGTCTTCATCGGCTCGGAAGGCATGCTGGGCATCGTCACGGAAGTCACCGTCAAACTCGTGCCGAAGCCGGCGCAGGCGCAGGTGATCATGGCCTCGTTCGACGACGTCGCGACGGGCGGCAATGCCGTTGCGAGCGTGATCGCGGCCGGCATCATCCCGGCCGGGCTGGAGATGATGGACCGCACGTCGTCGCGCATGGTCGAGCCGTTCGTGAAAGCCGGCTACGACCTCGACGCGGCCGCGATCCTGCTGTGCGAGGCGGACGGCACGGCGCTCGAAGTGGCCGAGGAAATCGCGCGCATGACGGAGGTCTTGCGCGAGGCCGGCGCGAGCGCGATCACCGTATCGCAGAGCGAGGCGGAGCGGCTGCGCTTCTGGTCTGGCCGCAAGAACGCCTTCCCGGCCGCCGGCCGCATCTCGCCCGACTACTACTGCATGGACGGCACCATCCCGCGTAAGCAGCTCGCGCACGTGCTGGCCCGCATCGAAGAGATGGAGACGACGTTCGGCCTGCGCTGCGCCAACGTGTTCCATGCCGGCGACGGCAACATGCACCCGCTGATCCTGTTCGACGCCAACCAGCCGGGTGAGCTGGAGCGGGCGGAAGCCTTCGGCGCCGCCATCCTCGCGCTGTGCGTGGAAGTCGGTGGGACGATCACCGGCGAGCACGGCGTGGGCGTCGAGAAGATCGATTCGATGTGCGTGCAGTTCGGTGCGCAGGAGCTGGACGCGTTCTTCGCCGTCAAGCGCGCGTTCGACCCGCGCATGCTGCTGAACCCGAACAAGGCCATTCCCACTCTGAACCGCTGCGCGGAACTGGGCAGCATGCGCGTCTCCGGCGGCGCGCTGCCGTTCGCCCACCTGCCGCGCTTTTGATATGCAGAACATCGTCGAACATTTCCAGGAAACCGTGCGTGCCGCCGCGCGCGACCAGTGCCCCCTGCGCATCCGCGGCGGCGGCACCAAAGACTGGTATGGACAGCGGCTCGACGGCGACATCCTCGCCACGCGCGACTACACCGGCATCGTCGACTACGAGCCGACCGAGCTCGTGATCACGGCGCGCTGCGGCACGCCGCTGGCCGATATCGAGGCGGCCCTTGCGGAGCGCGGGCAGATGCTTGCGTTCGAACCGCCGCATTTCGGCGCCCAGGCCACGCTGGGCGGCGCCATCGCCAGCGGGTTGTCCGGGCCGCGCCGCGCGAACAGCGGCGCCGTACGCGACTTCGTCCTCGGCTGCAAGCTCCTCGACGGCAAGGGCGACGTGCTGACCTTCGGCGGCCAGGTGATGAAGAACGTGGCCGGCTACGACGTGTCGCGCCTGCAGGCAGGGGCATTCGGCACGCTCGGGCTGCTGCTGGAAGTGTCCGTGAAAGTGCTGCCGCGCGCGCCGCGCGAGGCGACGCTCGTGTTCGAGGGCGTGGCCGAAGTGGCTGCGATCCGCCGCCTGAACGAATGGGCTGGCCAGCCGCTGCCCGTGTCCGCGAGCTGCTGGCATGACGGCGTGCTGGCGCTGCGGCTGTCCGGCGCGAATGCCGCCGTCGATGCGGCCGTCCGCGCGCTTGGCGGCGACGTGATGCCTGACTGCGCGCGCTTCTGGGCTGACCTGCGCGAGCAGCGCCACGCATTTTTCGAAGGCAAGGATGGTCCAGATGCGGCCGTGTGGCGGCTGTCCGTGCCGTCGACCGTCGGTGCCATCGTGCCCGGCTCCCCGCAACTGATCGAGTGGGGCGGGGCACAGCGCTGGCTGCGCGCGCCGGGCGATGCACAGACCGCCGAACGGATCCGCGCCACCGTGCGCGCTTGCGGTGGCCACGCGACCCTGTTCCGCGGCGGCGACAAGAGCGTGGGCGTGTTCCAGCCGCTGGCGCGCCCGGTCGTGGCGATCCACGAACGCCTGAAGGCCGGCTTCGATCCGGCGGGCATTTTCAATCCGGGCAGGATGTACTAGATCATGCAAACGAATCTCGCCGATTTCATCAAGGGCACGCCCGAGGGCGACGAGGCGGATGCGATCCTGCGCGCCTGCGTGCACTGCGGCTTCTGCACCGCCACGTGCCCCACCTACCAGCTGCTGGGCGACGAACTGGATGGCCCGCGCGGCCGCATCTACCTGATCAAGCAGGTGCTGGAAGGCGAGACGCCGACGCGCAAGACGCAGCTGCACCTGGACCGCTGCCTCACGTGCCGCAATTGCGAAAGCACGTGCCCCTCCGGCGTGAAATACGGGCGCCTCGTCGACATCGGCCGCCGGGTTGTCGAGGAACGCGTGTCGCGCCCGTTCGCGGACAAGGTCAAGCGCACCACGTTGAAGGAATTCCTGCCGCGCACCAAGCTCTTCACGCCGGCGTTCAGGGCGGGGCAGATGGCGCGACCGCTGCTGTCGCACACGCTGCAGGACAAGCTGCAGCCCGCGGGCGCGCCCGGCCACCTGCCCACGCGCGAACACGCGCGCAAGATGCTCGTACTGGAAGGTTGCGTGCAGCCGGCGATGGCGCCGAACATCAACGCGGCGACGGCGCGCGTGCTCGACGCGCTGGGCATCCAGCTCTTGTGCGCGCCGCGCGCCGGCTGCTGTGGCGCCGTGCGCTTCCACCTGAACGACCAGGACGGCGGCCTCGCCGACATGCGCCGCAACGTCGACGCGTGGTGGCCGTACGTGGAGCAGGGCGGCATCGAGGCCATCGTGATGACGGCGTCCGGCTGCGGCGTGACGGTCAAGGATTACGGCCACCTGCTCGCGCACGACGACGCGTATGCAGCGAAGGCGGCGCGCATTTCGGCGCTGACGAAAGACCTGGCCGAGATCATGTGCGACTTCGAGGGCGAGATCGCGCGCCTGCTTATGGGCCGCATCCGCGAGCGCGTCGCGTTCCACCCGCCGTGCACGCTGCAGCACGGCCAGCAGATCCGCRGCAAGGTCGAGAGCGTGCTGCACGCGGCCGGCGTCGACGTCGTGCTGTGCGCGGAAAGCCATTTGTGCTGCGGCTCGGCCGGCACGTATTCCGTGCTGCATCCGGAGATCGCGCACCAGCTGCGCGACCGCAAGCTGGGGCACCTGGCAGCGACGGGCGCGCAGGAATACGTCTCGGCCAACGTGGGCTGCATCTCGCATCTGCAGTCGGGGACGGCGACGCCGGTGACGCACTGGATCGAGCTCGTGGACCGGGCGCTTGCGGGCGGACCGTGATAGCATCGGCCCCCTGTTTCAAAGATCGATGGAGTTGCTTGTGAGTTTCGTGTTTCGGCTGATATCCCAGGACGAGGACGCGGCGCCGTCCGTCGCGTTCAAGGACAGCATCAGTCCCGGCTATGTGCCGCTGTGGGAAGAGGTCGGCGTGTACGACGCCCTGTACAACAGCGACGGCCGCGAAGCGCGCGACATCTCGCGTGCCATCGCGTACGGCGTCGACCGCATCGCCGACGACGAATCGCTGGGCCGTTTGCTGCCGAAGTCCTGCCGGCTGGAGGAAGCGCTCCGTTTCCTGGAAAACGTGCACCGCGGCTGCACGATCCACGCGTCGGCGCGCGTCGAGACCCGTTGACGCCATGTCCCGATCTGTCAGCACCGTCAGTGGCGAAGCCGTCGATCGCGCGCGCGTCGAAGCGCTGCTCGCGGATGATGCGCTGCTCGTCCTCGAAGATTGCGACCTGACCGGCGCGGACCTGTCGCGCCTGAACCTGCAGGACTGTGAGTTCATCCGCTGCGCGCTGTCCGAGGCGTCGTTCTATGCCGCGAAGCTGGCGCGCACGCGCTGGCAGCGCTGCCGCGGCGGCCACGCGGATTTCGAGTCGGCCGACCTGGTCGACGCCCGTTTCGAATCCTGCGACCTGAACAACGCCGGCTGGCGCCGCGCCAGGCTGGCGTCCGTGGCCTTCCGCGGGTGCAAGCTGACGGGGGCGCGCTTCGAGGAGGTGAGCCAGCTGGGCCTGTCGTTCGAGCACTGCCTGCTCGTCGGCGCCGACCTGCGCCGCATGTCGTTCCGCAAGGCCGTGCTGCGCGGGCTCGATTTCGCCGACGCCGATCTGTCGGGCTGCGACTTTCGCGAGGCCGTATTCGAGGAGGGTTGCAGCCTGCGCGACGCRCACATCAAGGACACGCGCTTCGATGCGTCCGATCTGCGCGAGGCCGACCTGGGCGGGCTGAAGCTGGCGAATGCGAAGCAGTTTGCCGGGGCGACGATTTCGGCGCGGCAGGCGGCGGAACTGGTGCGGGCGCTTGGTTTGAATGTGGCCTAGTACGATTCAGCTATCCCAGGTTGTGCGGACAGCGGTCGGGCCTGCTGATCATCCGCGCTACACCATATGGCGGTCTTAATCGCCTCTGAGGCATCCAAATTGCTCGCAAACCTCGTCGGGTAAGTGCCAGGTACCCATGTCATCCTCGGTGTTGCCTGCTGTGGAGGACCATCACTAGAATAAATTCAGGAGTAAATTATATTTTAGGCAGGTGACAGCGCCATAGAAAACACGCCGTATTACCGTACGAAAATCCTGGGAGTTCAATGTCATACGCCCACGACCCGAATAGCCCGACCATGCCCTTACCGATTGCATGGAATGAACTGGTCAGCGTATTGGAAAGCTTGACTGAAGCATTCTGCACTTTGGACAGAGACTGGTGCTTCACCTACCTGAACGCGGAGGCCGAGCGATATTTCGATCGTCCTCGCGACGAGTTGCTGGGTAAGTGCTTCTGGGATAAATGCGTAGAAGTGCGCGGTACGGCGGACGAAGCCCGAGCCAGGCTTGCAGTCGAGCACGGCATTCCATATACCTTCGATCTCTACGACGCGGCCCACAACACATGGAAAGAGGTTTACATCTTCCCGTCCGCGAATGGGCTGGCGGTGTCGTGTATCGACATCACCGCGCGCAAGGTCAGGCAAGAGGTCGAGCATAACCACGCATTGCGGTTCCAGGTGGTTGCCCGCGCTACGACCGACGTCATCTTTGACTGGGATGTCGCTGCGGATCACGTCTGGTGGAGCGACGGCTTGTCCGCCGTCTTCGGCTATGACCCGGCAAATTTCGCCCTTACCCTCCAAGGCTGGGCCGACCATGTTCACCCCGAGGAGCGCGAGCGTATGCGCAAGAGCTTCTGCGAGGCGTTAAAAAATGGCACCGAGAAATGGACGGGCGATTACAGGTTCCTCCGCAAGGACGGCTCATACGCCGACGTATATTCAAACACCATCATCGCGCGCGACCGCGACGGGACGGCGGTTCGTGCCATCGGCGCGATGATCGATGTTACCGAGAAAAAGCGGACCGAAGCCAGGATTCGCCTGCAGGCGTCGCTGCTCGACAAGGCCCGTGACGCGATCTCGGTGACCGGGATCGATGGGCGCATAACCTACTGGAACTGCGGCGCAGCGCGACTGTTTGGCTGGGCCGAGCAAGAGGCGCTCGGCAGGTTAAAGGCTGAGCTCACCTGGGTGAGTGGAACCGACGGCGAGAAGGCTCTTCAGTCCGTGTTGGAGCATGATGAGTGGATCGGGGAAATGACCAAGCAACGCAAGGACGGTAGCATGATTATTGTTACCTCGCACTTGACGCTGGTTCGGGACGAAGACGGGCAACCGCAGGCGGTGCTGGAAATCGAGACGGATATCACGCAGCGCAAGGTCGCGGAACAGCAAATACTGAAGCTTGCGTTCTTCGACCCACTTACCCGGCTGCCCAATCGGCGCCTGCTGCTAGACCGCCTTGGTCATGCGCTTGCCAGCTGCGCCCGGACCGGCCGCTCCGGTGCATTGCTCTTCCTGGACCTGGACAATTTCAAGAGCCTGAACGACACGCTGGGACACGACAAGGGCGACGAGTTACTGGAGCAGGTTGCTCGCCGCGTGGAGGCGCAAGTGCCGCGCGCGAGCGACACGGTGGCACGTCACGGTGGGGACGAGTTCGTGATTTTGCTAGAGGACCTCGGCGGTGGCGAGCGCGAGGCGGCCGTCCAGGCTGAACAGGTCGCCGAGCGAGTTTTGCAAGTCTTCGAGGTGCCGTTCCAGCTTGGCCCGCACCTGTTCCATACCACCGCAAGTGTCGGCATCGCAATGTTTGACAAACGGATCGGGCAGGCCGACGAAGTACTCAAGCGCGGCGATCTGGCGATGTACGAGGCCAAGGGAACGGGGAGGAACACGGCGCGCTTCTTTGACCGAGACATGCAGACGATTGTCGATACGCGGGTTCGGATGGAGAGCGATATGCGCTCCGGCCTACAACGCGGCGAGTTCTATCTCCTCTACCAGAAACAAACCGACAATGCTGGCCGCATTGTCGGCGCTGAGGCGTTGGTGCGCTGGAAGCATCCGAACGGAGCACTGTCGCCAGCGGTGTTCGTTCCGCTCGCGGAGGAAACGGGCCTGATTTTACGCCTCGGCTATTGGGTACTCGAGACGGCGTGCAGGCAATTGGTGGTGTGGGCAGAAGACCCGAGCAAGGCAGGGCTGACGCTGGCCGTCAATGTCAGCGCGCGCCAATTCCGCCAAAGCGGCTTTGTCAACGAGGTGCTGGACCTTCTCTGCCGGACGGGGGCGAACCCATATCGGCTCAAGCTGGAGCTGACCGAGAGCCTTCTTGTAGAAAACGTCGAACATACGGTCGAGCACATGYACGCGCTCAAAGCCAAAGGGGTCAGCTTTGCGCTCGACGATTTTGGCACCGGCTATTCGTCGCTAGCCTACCTCAAGCGCCTGCCGCTGGATCAGCTCAAGATCGACCAGTCGTTTGTCCGTGACGTGCTCACGGATCCGAACGATGCAGCCATCGTACGCACCATCCTGGCGCTGGGGCAGACCCTTGGGCTCAATGTGATTGCCGAGGGTGTGGAAACCCTGAATCAGCGTGACTTTCTTGCTGCATACGGTTGTCACAGCTACCAAGGCTACTTGTTCGGGCCGCCCGTAACTGAGGAGCAATTTTGAATGGCGAGAAAGGATAGCGATACCTCATCGTGCTCGCCAGTCATTAAGGTCCGCTCTTGGCCAAACCTGGCCGTTGGGTTCAGCGTAGCATGTTGCCAAACTGCATAGATCGGCGATCGATCGTTATCGCATAAACAACCGCGCCGCTGTACCAGGATGCTCCGCCTTGGGCGTTGGCCGAGTCTTTACGCGACATCAACCGAGCGATATAGTCCTCTAATCTCCTTAGAGACACTTCAGATATGAGCTCCGAAAGCCTGCCCAGGCAAGTCGATTTCCTCGACAGCAAAACCTTGCTTGAGGTGATCAACATCCAGACCGAAATCGTGAAGATGGGTGTCAGTCTCGGCAGCGTCATGGACTTGGTATGCGAACGAACCCAGGCGCTGACACAGGCGGGAGCCGCTGTTGTCGAGCTGGCCGAAGGAAGCGACATGGTCTACCGTGCCGCGTCCGGTTTCGCAGCCAACCAGCTTGGGCTTCGCCTGAAGCGCAATGAAAGCCTGTCGGGCCTTTGCGTCCAGCTGGGCGAGATCATGCGGTGCGATGACTCTGAAACCGACGCGCGGGTCGATCGTAACGCCTGCCGAACAGTGGGACTCCGCTCCATGCTGGTCGTTCCGCTCCAGCATGACGGGGCGACCGTTGGCGTCCTGAAGGTCATGTCGGATCGTTCCAACGGGTTCGGCGACAACGATGTGCGCGTCCTGCAGTTGATGTCCGATCTCATCGCCGCCTCGATGCACAATGCGTCGACAGTCGGCGCGGACCAGCTGTATTACCAGGCGACGCACGACCCGATGACCGGCCTTGCCAACCGCGCTCTCTTTTATGACCAGTTGCGCCAGTGCCTGATGATCTCGCAGCGGTACGCCCATCAGTTCGCGATCATCAATATCGACCTCGATGGGCTCAAGCCGATCAATGACCGGTATGGCCATCGTGCCGGTGACGCCGCGATCTGCGAGGCCGCCAGGAGAATCGATACGACCTCCCGCAAGTCAGACGTCACCGCACGCATGGGTGGCGATGAGTTCGCGGTATTGCTGTCCCGCGTCGACCAGGTCATGTACGAAGCCAAGCGCAGCCGCAAGGGCAAGCTCGCGTCGGTCTGAAGCCGAACCTCTCCCTTATCTGGCAGATCTCGCCTTGGCGAAACTTTTCCTCACATCAGTTCTGTTGGGAAGCCTTTACAAGGTCCATTCCTATCGAGATGAGTGTCGGCCGTGGATCCATGACTTTCATCGCGCGGGCCGGCTTATTGGGTGACCGCGAAGGTCGTCACGGACTGCTGCAGGTCGGTGGCGGCATACTGCAGCTGGTGCACGGCCTCGCTCGTGGCCTTGAGCGAATCGACGGTCTGCTGGCTGGCCTCGGACAGCTGCGTCATCGTCTCCGTGATCTGCGAGGCGCCGACGGCCTGCGACTGCATCCCCTGCAGCACGAGATCGAAGCGGGGCGCCAGCTTGCTCACCTGTTCCGTCATGCCGGACAGCTGCTCGCCCATGTGGCGCGCCTCATCCACGCTGCGGCGGATGTCCTCGGTAAACTTGTCCATGCCCATGACGCTGGCCGACACSGCGGACTGCATCTCCTTCAGCATCTGCTCGATGTCCCACGTCGACACGGACGTCTGGTCGGCCAGGCGCCGGATCTCGCTGGCGACGACGGCGAAGCCGCGGCCCGCGTCGCCCGCCTTCTCGGCCTCGATCGCGGCGTTCAGCGACAGGATGTTGGTCTGGTCGGCGACCTTGGTGATCGTCGTCAGCACGCTGTTGATGTTGCTGGCCTTTTCCGACAGCGTGGTGAGCTTGGCGCTGATCGTGTCGGTGGCCGTGACCATCTGCTGCATCGACTGGTC
>NZ_JBFUDR010000135.1:0-16203 GCF_056404615.1 Massilia sp. P2_C2
CCCTGGTGCTGGCCAACCCGAATTACTTCGGCAACATCGAGGGCAGCAAGTTGCCCGCCGTGCTCAACATCGCGCTCAACAAAACCTACGAGGAGATCGGCTGCGTCGGCTTCCAGCCCCAGTTCAACCGACTCGACGCGGTGGTCTTCGTCAACCAGCCGGCCGGTTACGGCGGCGGCGTGTGCGGACCCGGCACGCCGGAATACGTGCGCTTCTACCTCTCGGGCGACAATGGCGCGAGCTGGCAGGATGCGGGCCTGACCAGCTTTATCGCTGTCGATATTCCGGCCGGCACGATCGGCCCGCGCCGGCTCGAATACGCGGTGACCTTGCAGATCAATCCGTCGAAAAAATTCTGCTTCATCGAAAACTTTTACCTGGTGCGCGCGATCCTGTCGTGGAACGTGCCGCCGCCGCCGAACACGCCGGCGTTCAGGCCGGTCTGGGGCGACATCCACAACACGCATATCCAGATCGACCCGCGCCGATTCATCCTGGTCGATGAACTGCTGCAGGCTGCCCAGATCAAATTGCCTCCGGCACTCGGGCAAGTGATCGACCCGGCGCAGCCGGTGCCGCTGGCGCAGCCGGCGCTACTGGACGCGGCCGCGCTGCAGGTGCTGTACAAAGGAAAGGACGTGCCACCGCATCGCTATGCGCTGGCCGAACTGCAGCAGCTGGTCAGCCAGCCGGCGCTGACCGACGCGCTGATGGCGCCCGACTTCGCCGGTGTGCTGCCGGGGCTGGGCATCGATTTGGCGGCCGTCATCGGGCAGTTGTTTCCAACCGACGGCAACACCAGTTTCGAAGAGCTTGAATGCGTGGGCCTGAATCCGAACCAGAATGCGCTGGTCGGCGTCGTCCGGGTCAAGTTGCCGAATGGCTATTCGGKTGGGCCGTGCACGGCGGGCAGCCGCGAGTACGTCAGCTTCTGGGGCGACTTCGACGGCAACGGCAGCTTCGAAACCTTCCTCGGTACGACCTCGGTCAATGTGCACGACTACGATCCGATTCCGCGCGAGGGCCTGGAATATTCAGTGTTCCTGCCGGTGAACCTGGATCAGTACCGCCGGCCTTGCCAAGGCGGCGCGGTGGTCGTGCCGATCCGCGCGATCCTGTCGTGGCAGGTGCCTGCGCCGCCGGGCAACCCGAACTTCGTGCCGGTTTGGGGCAACCGCGAGGAGACGCTCATTCACATCAAGCCGGGCCGCAACGTATCGGGCCATCCGCCCGTCATCGAGACGGTGGGCAGCATGGCAGTGACGGACATCGACGGCGCCGGCTACGCCAACGGGCCGGCCCAGCTGGCCGGCTTCACGGCCAAGCAGAGTCCGTTCGGCGGCGAGGTCGTCATCACCGGGCACCTGGCCAATCCGACCGACATCAGCGCCGGTGCGGCAGCGCTCCGCTACCGCGTGATCGTCAACGACGGYAGCGGCGACCAGGTGGTCAACAATGCCTTCCCGATCGCGCCCACCCAGCTGCTCGACGGGGTCTGGAGCTTCCTGCCGGGCTTGACGCAGACGGCCGACATCAACGGCTATTACACCTACCGCGAAGACTTGACTGGCGGGCCGGGCAATGCCGAGATCTTCGTGGCCGGCAACGTGCTGGCGCGCTGGCAGACGGCCGGCAAGACCGGCACCTGGACCATCCGCATCGAAGCGAAGGATGCCGCCAACGTGACCTACTTCAGCAACATCATCACGGTGCGGCTGGACAATGCGGCGCCGGTCATTCCGGCCGGCAGCTTCAAGATCACGTCCGGCAGCGGCACCTGCGGCGACTTCGTGATCGGCGACATCATCGAAGGCACCTACCAGGTCACGGACGAGCACTTCGGCGCGCTGGCCTTGTCGGTGCAGCCGCCGCTGGGCGGGGTGTTCACGACACCGGTGCCCAATCCGCGTACCTGGCCAACGGTGCCGACCACGGGCGAGTCGGGCATCTGGCGGCTCGACACCAGTGGCATGCCTAAGTGCGGCTACACGGTCCGATTGGGCGCGAGCGACCGCACCATCGTCAACAGTGGCTTTGTCGGCTTCAGTAACGAAGCCTTCCTTGGCCTGTGCCTGAAGGAGCTTGACTCTAGTGGAACCAAATGTGAGTAGACGCGTCTAATCGTGATCATGGAAAGCACGATGGGAATCGGGCTCGCCACCGGCGCCAACGCGGCGCGAACGGCGCTACCCGTGGCGAGCCAGGCGGTAACGCCGGGCACTGCCGCCGGCGCTGGACCGGCGGGAGGCGGGAAAGTAACGCCTGTCAGGAACGAGTACGGTCAGCAGGACGGCTCGGGGCAGGAAGAGATGGGTGAGCACTTGTGTGCACCTTCTCGATAGCAGCCGGTGATCACCTAGCCGCCGGTACGAAAAAACCGCGATCCTTCCGGTATCGCGGTTTTTTTATGGTCGTCGTGTGCCGTCGGCGGGCGCTTATTCGCGCCAGTCGTCCTGCAGGGCGCGGATGGCGGCCTCGCCATTGCGGATCGCCTTCACGCGGCGCACGATCTCGTTGCGCCAGGCTTCGTCGGCGTCCTGGTCGCCATCGTCACTGTCCACCATCAGGAGGCGCATCAGCTCATGTCTGTCATGGGCGGACAGTTGCTGGATCTCGGCAGCGAGCTCGGCGACGTTCAGCATAGGGATCTCCTAGCAGGGTTTTGTGACCTGATGATAACGTGAAGTTTATGGTATGTCGACAGGCTGCAGATTATCTGTTGGCTTCCGGTCAATCAGCTTGTTGTCAGGGTCGATACCGGCGCGCGCGGGGCGTCCATCGACCACCAGCACGACCCGCTGGTCGGCCTGCGTCACGAGCCGGCGTTCGCGCGCGAGCGGGTTGCCGTCCTGGTCGTCGACGCCGAATTCGATGGCGTCGTGCAACGGCTGGGCTCTTTCCTCGCCCTGCTCGCCGGCGCGCACCTTGCCGGCCGTGGCACGGATCTCGACCTCGTATCTGCCGTCCGGCCGGCGCCGCGCCGTTGCGCTGTCGGCGTGGTTGTCATACAGGACGATCGACTCGAACAGGTCGTCGATCAGATAGGCCTTGTCGGGTGGCGTGATGCCGCGCAGGCGCTCGACCAGCGTCGCCACGGTGGGGTAGGGCGGGCCCTGGAACGCGTACTGCGCGACCAGGCCATGCAGCACGCCATTGACCGCATCTTCTCCTATCATGTCCTGCAGCAGGTACATCGCGAGGCTGCCCTTGTGGTAGTGGATGTAGCTCTGGTTCTCGTTCTGCGCCAGCGGCAGTTCCCGGTTGTTCTCGCGGGCGCGGCCCATCAGGTATTCCTCCAGGTCGTAGCGCAGGAAGCGCCGCATCTTGCTGGAGCCGAGCGTGTTCTTCATCGTCATCAGGGCCGTGTATTCGGCCAGGCTTTCCGACAGCACGGTTGCGCCGCGGCTGTCGGCGCCGATCACCTGGTGCGCCCACCACTGGTGCCCCACCTCGTGCGCGCTGATGTAGTACGGGTAGTCGATGTCCTTGCGCGATTCCGGATTCACCTTCGCGATGAAGCCGGCACTTTCCGAGAACGGGATCGTGCCCGGCGCCGCCTGTGCGAACGATGCGTAGCGTGGGAATTCAGCGATGCGCAGCTCGCGGTTCTGGTACGGGCCGAAATGCGTCGAGCCGTAGGCGAGGGCCGCCTTGGCGCCGCGGATCATGCGGTCGACATTGAAATCGTGGGCGGGGGTGTAGTACACGTCGATTGTCACGTCCTGCCAGCGGTCGTGGCGCACTTCGTAGCGGGCCGACTGGAACGTGTAGAAGTTCAGCATCGGCTTGTCCGCCTTGTAGTGGAACCAGCGCCGGCCGCCGCTCATCCATTCCTGCTCCAGCGTGCCCGGCGCGACCACCGTCTGGTCGGGGCTCGTGCTGACGACGGCGTCGAAGCGGATCCAGTCGGCGTCGTTGGCGAGGTAGCTGTTTGCGCGCGCCGCTTCGTTGTCGCGCGCGGCCATGCGTTCCTTCGGTGCGAGACCATGACGCTTGCGGTCGCGGTTGTCGTCCAGCTCATACCTCGGTTGGTAGCCGACGTGCGGCAGCGATTCGTTGCTGAAGAAGGTGCCGTTGCCGACGACGGCCGTGTCGCGGCCCAGGCCCAATACGCCGCCCGGAGCGTCGAGCAGGTCGAATTCCAGTGCCGTGCGCGCGCCCGGCTGCAGCGGCGCTGCCAGCAGGTAGTGATAAAAGCCGTGTTCCGCATCGGCGCGCAGCAGGCGGGCGCCGCCCGCGAAGCGCGGACGGAAGCTTGGCCCGGGCTTCTGGAACAGGACGACGTCGCGGACAGTGGCGCCCGTCCGGTTTTCCAGCTGGTAGAAGCCGTGCACCTTCAGCGTGCGTGCGACGGGATGGATGTCGACCTGCAGGCCGACGTCCGTCACGCGCGGCTGCGGCAGCTTCGCAAAGCGCTTGTAGCGCAGCTCGTAGTCGGCGCGCACCTGTTCCTTGTGCCAGGCGGTCTGGTAAGCGCCCAGATGCACGAGGTTGTACCACAGCAGACCGGCGCTGGCGGCGAAGATCAGGATGCCGGCCGCGAACCCACCCAGTACGCCTGGTGTCAGGCGCGCGCGCGCCAGACGCAGGCGTTCGGCGAAGCTGTCGCTCACGCCGCGCGGCCACAGGACCAGGGCGATCGTGAACAGGATGATGGCCGCGCCGCCCCAGTAGACCTGCAAGGTGCGCTGCAGGGCCAGGAAATGGCCGTAGCCGTTCATGGCGGAATACGTCACGTCCGGCAGCGCGCCGTACACGAGCATCGGGTGGTCGAGGCCGAAGCCGCCGAGGAACAAGGTGGCCACGTAATACGTCACCAGCGCGAAGTAGGCGAGGTATTTGTGGTTCAGGATGGCCTGGGCCGCCATCGCCAGCACGGCCAGCAGCACGTAGCGGGGCAGCAGGATGCCGAACAGCGTGGACAGGTACAGGCCCGGTTCCAGCGTCAGGTAGCCGTGCGCCAGCTGGATGCCCATCCCGCACAGCATGGCGGCCAGCAGCAGCAGGACTTGCAGGCCGACGAGTGCGATGGTCTTGGCCGCCAGCGGCAGCCAGCCCGGCACGGGCAGCGCATCCATCATCTGGGCCATGCGGGCCTCGCGTTCGCGCCACACCATCTCGCCCGCATAGAACGTCGTGACGACCAGCACGAACGGCGCGAACACGTCGCGGATCAGCTCCAGCATCATGTAGGTGACGGGATACGTCTTCGTGCCGTAGATCGCGCCCAGGTCGAGCGAGCTGACGACGAGGGTCAGCATGCCGGCCAGGACGATCACGGCGAAGTAGATATTCTTGACGGATTCCCGGAACGCGAGCCAGGTCGATTTCGCCAGCAGCACGGCGAGGCTGCGCGCGGCGAAGTCGGGCGTCTCGTGCATGGCGGACGCGGTCTGCTGCGCGCCCTCCGGCGCCGCCTGCTCGTCGGTCCGGGCCTGGCCGCGCCGCCCGGCGGGCGTGGCCACGAAGCTGAAGCGCCAGTAGCCGAGCAGCAGCACGACGAGCGAGAATGCCGACCAGATCGCGCGGTTGACGAGGAACACGCCGGCGAACGGCACCTGCAGCGTGTTGCGTTCCGTGAGGCTCCAGTATTCGGTGAGGCGGATCAGCGCCGTGGTGCCGAACGGGTCGATCAGCGCCGCGAGCGTCTTGTAATCGAGGTCGCGCGCCAGCGACGGCGCGACGATGTAACCGATCAGCATGACGACGCTGGCGACGTATACGGCCAGCATGCGCCGCGTGAGCGCCGCGAGCGCGAAAAAGATGGCGCCGAAGATGAACAGGTTGGGCAGCAGCGTGTGGAAGTAGGGCAGCAGGTAGCCCGCCACGGAATAGGGCCCGACGCGGGCGTGGTCGATGCCGGGCAGGACGGTCCCCAGCAGGGTGCCGAGCAGGATGGCCGAGAACACGACGGCCAGCGTCGCCAACGCGCCGAGGAAGCGGCCGAACACGTAGGCATACTTCGGGATCGGGGCGCTGAAGAAGAAGTGGTGCATCTCGTATTCGAAGTCCTGCTGCACCGAACGCCCCATCATCGCGGCCACGACGATGATGCCGAGGCAGCCGAGGAAGGCGCTGCTCAGCGCGACCTGGCGCGGCGCGTTGATCAGGACGCGGCCGCCGAACGAGACGAAGGCCTCCTTGAACACGCCGCCAGCGGCGGCCATCCACAGCAGGGCCAGGGCGAAGAACGCGAAGAAGTACACCCAGGTCGACAGCAGCTTCAGGCGCTGCCGGGCCTCGAAACCGGCGATGGCGAGGAGCGCACCCATGAATCAGCAATTCCCCGCGAGGTCGTTGTGGCGGCCGGCGATGGTGGCGAAATAGACGTCGTCCAGCGTGGGATGGATCGGCTCGAAGTCGTCGCCCGGATAGCGGTCGGCATATACGTGGATCAAGGTGCGGCCCGCGAGCAGGCGCGTGGAGATGACGGTGTGGCGTTTCTGGAAGGCGGGCAGGTCCTGCTTGTTCACCACGCGCGCCCAGATCTTGCCTTCGATGCCCTCGATGAGGCGGGCCGGTTCGCCGCACAGCAGCACGTGGCCCTTGTTGATGATCGCCATGTGGGCGCACAGGTCGGCCACGTCGGACACGATGTGCGTGGACAGGATGACGGTCTTGTCCTCGCCGATGTCGGACAACAGGTTGTGGAAGCGCACCCGTTCCTGCGGGTCGAGGCCGGCCGTCGGCTCGTCGACGATGATCAGCTGCGGGTCGCCGAGCAGGGCCTGGGCGATGCCGAAGCGCTGGCGCATGCCGCCCGAAAACGTGCCCAGTTTCTGGTTGCGCACCTCGAACAGATTGGTCTGCTGCAGCAGGGCGTCGACGACTTCACGCCGGCGCTGGCGCTGCGCCAGTCCCTTCAGTTGGGCGAAATGGTCGAGCAGTTCGTACGCGGTGACCTTCGGGTACACGCCGAAATCCTGCGGCAGATAGCCGAGCAGGCGGCGCACCTCGTCCTTTTCGTCGAGCACGTCGATGTCGTCCAGGAAGACGGAGCCGCTGTCGCATTCCTGCAAGGTGGCGAGGATCCGCATCAGGGTCGATTTGCCGGCGCCGTTGGGGCCCAGCAGGCCGAACATCCCGGGCGGGATGC
Source organism: Massilia sp. P2_C2 (assembly GCF_056404615.1). Taxonomy (NCBI): domain Bacteria; kingdom Pseudomonadati; phylum Pseudomonadota; class Betaproteobacteria; order Burkholderiales; family Oxalobacteraceae; genus Massilia; species Massilia sp. P2_C2. Next base: position 7,097 of record NZ_JBFUDR010000135.1, read on the forward strand.
TCAGCGACACCTTGTCCAGTGCGACCACGCCATTCGTATAGGTCTTGGACATGTTGCGGATTTGTAATTCCATGGGTACTCCCGTTGCGCGTGACAATGCACGTATTTCATGACTGTTGCATTGTATTAAAAAGGAGCTGACGCGGCAGCAGCCGTGCGACACACGGCATGTTCACCAGTCCAGAGTGCAGAAAAGCGGGAGCAGGACGCAGGCCAGCATACGTCGCGGAACGGGTTCTGTCTACTTTGGCAACATTGCCGATGATGACGGAGCAGGAAAAACCGGCATAATGACCGCATGGACACCCTCATCAAGGACAAGATCCTGGTCGTCACCCGCCAGGGCCGGACGCGCGCCGAGTCGACGGACTGGTTCCGCGTGGCCGTCGGCCTGTACTACCTGGCCGGGCTGATGACCAAGGAAACCATCGATTTCAAGACCGTGGACCGCGACTGGAACCGCTTCATCTACCACACCATCGGCGGCGGCCACACGATCACGAGTATCCTGCAATTCATGAGCGGGAAAAACGTCTTGCCGGTGGTGCAGTCCGGGCGTTTCATGGCGGCTTTTACGGCGACGTGCGCCGATGTGCCGCCGGATTCGATTCCCTTCCTGCTGGAACTGAACCTGGGCGTGGCGAAAGACATCTCGAAGCTGGAGGTGGCGGGGCCGGTGCTCGACTGGCTGGAAGCGCAGAAGCTTGCTCAGAAGGCACGTGAAGGAGGGGCGGCGGCGGAGGGCATATAATTCTGCTTATCGAACAACAAGCTGAATAAGGCAATCCATGTCTACCGCAACCCGCACCATCAATCCCCTCGACCACCTGATCGTCGGCTTCGACAAGGCCTTGCGCGTGGTGGGTGGCGTGGCGAAGGCCGCGCGTCCGAATCCCGGCACCTCGGCGCCGGACTGCGAGCTGAACGCCCAGGAACAGCGCCATAGCGCCGGCCTGATGCGCGTGAACCACGTGGGCGAAGTGTGCGCCCAGGCCTTGTACGATGCCCAGGGCCGGCGCGCGTCCACGCAGGCCATGCGCACGCAGATGGAACAATCCGGACGCGAGGAAGAAGACCACCTGGCCTGGACGGCCGAGCGCCTGGCCGAGCTGGGTTCCCAGCCGAGCCTGCTGAATCCGCTGTGGTATGCCGGTGCCTATGCGCTGGGATTGGCGGCGTCGCGCCTGGGCGACGCCGTGAGCCTCGGCTTTGTCGTCGAGACGGAACGCCAGGTGGAGGCGCACTTGAACAGCCACCTCGACCAGCTGCCGCCGCAGGACGCGAAATCGCGCGCCATCGTCACCCGGATGCGCGACGATGAGATCGAACACGGCGCCAAGGCCGAGGCCATGGGCGCGGCCGAGATGCCATTGCCCGTCAGGGCGGCGATGCGCGCCATGGCCAAGGTGATGACCACGACGGCGTATTACATCTGATGTGTCGGCATCGTGATACGTAGGGTGGGAACCCCGTGCCCACGCGTTACGCCGGCGTGACGCGAACGTTTCGCCCGGCGTGACGCGAACGTTACGCGTGGGCACAGGGGTGCCCACCCTACGGTTTATGCTTCTACAATTTCAAATGAATGCGTGATCTCGGCCGTCTTGGCCAGCATGATCGACGCCGAGCAGTATTTGTCGTGCGACAGGTTGACCGCGCGTTCGACCGTCGCCTGCTTCAGGTTGCGGCCCGTGACGATGAAGTGGAAGTGGATCCTGGTGAACACCTTCGGATCCGTCTCGGCGCGCTCGGCCTTCAGGGTGACGTCGCAGCCGCGCACGTCCTCGCGGCTGCGCTTGAGGATCAGTACGACGTCGTAGGCGGTGCAGCCGCCGGTGCCCAGCAGCACCATTTCCATCGGACGCGGCGCCAGGTTATGGCCACCGCCCTCGGGGGCGCCATCCATGCTGACCAGGTGGCCGGAGCCGGTCTCGGCCCGGAAGCTCATCCCGGACGGTCCGTTCCAGCTGACTTTGACTTCCATCGAATTCTCCGCTTGAGTGTGTGAACGAGGGCATCCATTCTAAGTCAGCGCGGCGTACCGTGCTGGCAAAGCCTCAAACGGCTAGCACGTAGCGCTCGCTCTTCATGCGCCAGGCGGCAAAGGCGACGGCCGCCCAGGCCGCCAGGGCGGAGCACACGAAGGTCAGCACGAACGGCAGCAGGCCGATGTCGCCGCCCTTGGCCGTCTCGCGCAGCAGGGTCTGGTTCGACAGCATCGGCACGAGGTACATCCACGACGCCGTCTTGAGATCAAGCATCGAMACGGCGAGCCCCGGCAGCATCGGCACCAGCATCACGATCGACAGCACGCTCTGCGCTTCCTTGAACGAGCGCGCGTTCATCGCCACCGCGATCTGCATGCCGGCCGCGAACAGCGACAGCGGCACCGAGGCCAGGCACACGAGCAGCAGCCGGCCCCAGCCCACGCGCCAGGACATGCCGATTTCCTCCAGCGGCATCCACGACAGGATCGCATGCGCCAGCATCAGTTCCAGCGTGATGCCGACGATGGCGAGCAGGGCCGCGGCCAGCCACTTGCCCGCGACGAGTTCCCACGTGCGCACGGGCTGCGCCATCAGCACCTCCAGCGAGCGCCGCTCGCGTTCGCCCGCCGTGGAATCGACGGCCGCCGACAGCCCGCAGATGAACGCGGGGAAGAACAGGAAGCCGAGGATGCCGCCGATGATGCCGGCCGAACGCGCGGCCGTCGTGCCCGTGTCGTAGCGCTGCACCTGCACGGGCGACAGCGCCGCCGGCGACACCCCGTGCGCCAGCAGGCGCGCGCCGGCGATGTTGGCACCGTAGGCGTTCAGCACGTCCTCGACGTCGCGCCGGCCGTCCTGTTCCGTCGACGAGTCGTACCACAGCTCGATGCGGGCCGGCCGCATCGCCGCGTAATCGGCCGCGTACTTGCCGGGCAGGCGCAGCACGGCGGCGGCCTTGTGCGTGCGCAGCAGGTCGCCGATGGCGGTTTCGTCGAGCGGCGGCGTGTCGTGCACGGTGATGTTCTTCTGCTTCAGCTGGGCCATCAGCGTGGGCGCCTGGGCGCCGCCGATCACGGCCAGCACGATGCCCTCGCGTTCCGGCCGCGTCGCGCGGTCGATCCACTGGTGCAGCAGGACGCCCAGCAGCAGCGGGTACATCAGCGTGAACAGTGCCAGCAGGCCGAGCGAGCGCTTGTCGCGCAGCGATTCGCGCAGCTCTTTCTTGAACACGACCAGGAATTTCGATGTCATGCTTCGATCCCCTCATCGGTGCCGACCAGGCGCACGAAGGCGTCTTCCAGGTTGGCGATGCCGGTGCGCCGGCACAGGTCTTCCGGCGTGCCCTGGGCCACCGTATGGCCCTTGGCGATGACGATCACGTCGTCGCACAAATGGCTCACCTCCTGCATCACGTGCGTGGCCATTACGACGCAGCAGCCCTGTTCGCGCAGCGCGGACAGCGCCTGGCGCACGGCGCGCGTGCTCATCACGTCCAGGCCGCGCGTGGGTTCGTCCAGCAGCAGGTGGCGCGGGCGGTGCAGCAGCGCGCGCGCGAGGGCCACCTTGATGCGCTGGCCCTGCGAAAAGCCCTTGCTGCGGCGTTCCAGGATGTCGTCCATCGCGAGCATCTCCGACACCTCGTCGATGCGCTGGCGCAGGCCATTGCCCGCCATGCCGTTCAGCTCCCCGAAATACGTCAGGTACTCGCGCGTGGACAGGCGCTCGTACAGCCCGAACTGGTCGGTCAGGAAGCCGATGTTGGCGCGCACGGCGAGCGGATCGCGCTCCGGGTCGATGCCGTCGATGGCGATGGTGCCGTGGTCGCGTTTCAGCATGCCGACGAGGGTGCGCAGCAGCGTGGTCTTGCCGGCGCCGTTGGGGCCGAGCAGGGCGGTGATGTGGCCGTCGTGCGCCGTGAAGCTGACGCCTCCCAGCGCCTGCACGGCGCCGAACTGTTTGCGGACTTCGTGTGCTTCGATCATGGTGTGGGCGGTTCGTTACGGTTGCGGCCCGGCGCTGCCGAGCTGGAAGGTCGGGGCCGGGATCTCGTTCAGGCAGGCGCCGTCGATTTTTACGGTTGGCTGGTCGAGGAAGGCGCGTAGCAGGCGCGGCGCGCAGCCCAGTTGCGACACGCCGTGGCCGACGTTGGGCGCCGTCAGCAGCTGGGCGTGGTCCATGTATGTCGCGGCTGCGCGGGCGCGGCGCGGCGGCGTGACGGGATCCTGCGCGCCGGACAGCAGCAGCACCGGGGCGGCAATCCGCGCAGGTGGCGCGTCGGGCACGGGCGGCACGTTCATCGCGCGGCACAGTCCGCGCATGCGATCGGCCAGGGTGCGCGTCAGCGGGCTCGCGTCCGCGCGCGCCAGCGCGGGCGTGAAGCGCGGCATGTCCTCGGCGCAGATGACGGCCAGGTGCAGCAGGGTGGCCGGCGAGCCGTCGGGCGAAAAGTCGGCGGCCAGGTTGCGGCGCGCGACGAACGGCTGCCAGCGCCCCTCGGTGGCGCTGTGCACGAGGAAGGGCAGGCGGCGCGCGTCGGCCGGCGCGTACAACATGTTGCGCACGGTGTCGAGCAGGCGCTCGCTCGTCATCGTGATGTCGACCTGGCGCGCGGTGCGCGGGTCGGGCAGGCTCAGTTTCAGCGGGGACGTATCGAGCCGGCCGACGAGGGCCGTGAATTCGCCCTTCAGGTTCGGGTAGGCACGGGCGCAGGCGGCGTCCTGTGCGCACTGGGCGAACAGCTGGTCGAGCGCGGCCTGGCCGTCGCGGCCGCCGGCCGGGATCACCTGGTCGGGGGCGGCCACCGCGTCCAGCACCAGCGTGCGCACGCCGGCGGGATAGGCACGGGCATAAGTCTGCGCCAGGCGCGTGCCGTACGAGCCGCCCCACAGGTTGATCTGCTGGTAGCCGAGCGCGCGGCGCACGGCCTCGATGTCGCGCGCGGCCGCGGCCGTCGTGTAGGCGGCGAACGGTACGCGGCTGGCGGCGATGCAGCGGCGCAGGGCGGCGTCGACGTCGGCGTCGCTGAGCTTCGCATCCTCGTCGACGTCGGACGGGCATTCGAGCTTGCCGGAGAGCCCCGTGCCGCGCTGGTCGATGAACACGATGTCGCGCGTGGCGCGCACGCGCCTGAACGCGGTGGACAGCAGGGGCAGCACGTCRCTGCCCGCCTCGCCGGGGCCGCCGGCCAGCACGAACAGCGGATCGGGGCGCGCACCCTGGCGCAGCGCGGGGGCGACCGTCACGTGCAGGTTCAGGGTGGCCGGCTTGCCGGGTTCGAGCGGGACGGGCAGGGTCAGGCAGCGCAGGGCGTCCTCGACGCCGGGCAGGTGGCAGCTGCGCGGCTGCGCGGCGGGCGTGACGGCGGCGGCCGGCAGGGGGGCGGCCGACAGGGCGCCCGTGAGCAGGGCGCCCAGGAACAGAATCGATTTCACGCGGTCTCCTCTTCGATGCAGGCCATACTATTTGCGCTCTTTTTCTCGGTCAATGGAAAAGTTGCAAAATTGCATGATCCTTCGTGCGAGTCTAGGCCCGGCGATTCCTGTGGGAATTGCGTTGCCTCATCTTCGTGCCGCACAATGGCTGGCTTGACGGTGGTGTGCGGAATCGGCTATGATCGTGGGCTTTCCATTTGCTCGGGAAAAGACAATAAGGCAGAGTCCGCGAAGTAACAACGCCCGCGGAACCACCATTCGAGCATTAATTAATTCCAAATAGGAAGTCAACATGAAAACTTTTTCCGCTAAGGGCCATGAAGTCCAGCGCGATTGGTACGTGATTGACGCGACGGACAAAGTCCTCGGACGTGTTGCCAGCGAAGTGGCACTCCGACTGCGCGGCAAGCACAAGCCGGAATTTACCCCTCACGTCGATACCGGTGATTTCATCGTCRTCRTCAACGCAGGCAAACTGCGCGTGACCGGCACCAAAGCCAACGACAAGAAATACTACCGTCACTCGGGCTACCCGGGCGGTATCTACGAAACCAACTTCCTGAAAATGCAACAGCGCTTCCCGGGCCGTGCCCTGGAAAAAGCTGTCAAAGGCATGCTGCCGAAGGGCCCGCTGGGCTACGCAATGATCAAGAAGCTGAAAGTGTATGCGGAAGCCACCCACCCGCACGCTGCCCAGCAACCCAAAGCACTCGAAATCTAAGTAAGGACCTGACATGATCGGTAACTACAACTACGGCACCGGCCGTCGCAAGAGTGCAGTGGCCCGTGTGTTCATCAAGGCTGGCACCGGCCAGATCATCGTGAACGGCAAACCGGCCGCCGAATACTTCTCGCGCGAAACCGGCCTGATGGTCATCCGTCAACCTCTGGAACTGACCGGCAACGTCGAGCGTTTCGACATCAAAGTCAACGTGCATGGCGGCGGCGAGTCCGGCCAGGCAGGTGCAGTGCGCCACGGCATCACCCGTGCACTGATCGACTACGACGCAGGCCTGAAGGGCGACCTGGCACGTGCCGGTTTCGTCACCCGTGACGCCCGTGAAGTCGAGCGTAAGAAAGTTGGTCTGCGCAAAGCACGTCGCGCAAAGCAATTCTCGAAGCGTTAATTGGATCTGCAGCGCTCCGTGCGCTGCTGCCAGACAAAAAGCCGCCCGCTGCACAGCCGGCGGCTTTTTTGTTTCTGAATTCGGGGTCAGAGCACTTTTTGCGTTTTGACACCGGATTTTCGAAATAATGTGCTCTGACCCCGAATGGTTCGATGCAGCACGTGACGTAGCAGCCTGCTAAAATTGCGGGCTCGTACGGAATCGCATTCATTTATTGAGGGGAAACAGACATGATCAAAGTTGGCATCGTTGGCGGCACCGGATACACGGGCGTGGAGCTGCTGCGCCTGCTCGCCGCCCACCCCGAGGCGCAGCTGACCGCCATCACTTCGCGCAAGGAAGACGGCCTGCCCGTCGCCGATATGTTTCCCTCGCTGCGCGGCCACGTCGACATCGCGTTCTCGAGCCCGGACAAGGCCGACCTGAAGCAGTGCGACGTCGTGTTCTTTGCGACTCCGCACGGCGTCGCCATGGCCCAGGCGCCCGAGCTGATCGCCGCCGGCGTCAAGGTGATCGACCTGGCCGCGGATTTCCGCCTGAAGGATCCCGTCACGTTCGAAAAGTGGTACAAGATGCCGCACAGCGCGCCCGAGCTGCTGGAAGAGGCCGTGTATGGCCTGCCCGAACTGAACCGTGAAGACATCAGGAAGGCGCGCCTGATCGCCAACCCGGGCTGCTACCCGACCACGATGCAGCTGGGCTTTTATCCGCTGCTGAAGGCGGGCATCGTCGATGCCGGCAACCTGATCGCCGACAGCAAGTCGGGCGTGTCGGGTGCGGGCCGCAAGGCCGAGATCGGCACGCTGTTCTCGGAAGCGAGCGACAATTTCAAGGCCTATGGCGTGCACGGCCACCGTCACACGCCGGAGACGTCGGCCCAGCTGCAGCGCTACACCGACCAGAAGGTCGGCCTGATCTTCACGCCGCACCTCGTGCCGATGATCCGCGGCATGCATTCGACCCTCTACGCGCGCCTCACGCAGGACATCACGAACGAAGCCCTGCAGGCGCTGTTCGAAGAGCAGTACAAGGACGCGGAATTCGTCGACGTCATGCCGTTCGGCTCGCATCCGGAAACCCGCTCGACGCGCGGTTCGAACATGCTGCGCATCGCGCTGCACCGTCCGGACAACGGCAACACGGTCGTCATCCTCGTCGTGCAGGACAACCTGGTCAAGGGCGCGTCCGGCCAGGCCGTGCAGTGCATGAACCTGATGTTCGGCCTGCCGGAAAGCATGGGCCTGAAGCAGATCGCGCTGCTGCCGTAAGCGCTGGAGCGGCCCGCCCCGGGCCGCTCGCTCCTGGCAAGCTTGGTCACAAGACACAGATCAAGGTGGCAAGTGTGGGCGACGGTACATTGACCTTTGGATAGAGTCACGTCGCACACGTTCAAGCACAGGGGACAATCATGTTCGGTCGTAACGCAAAAAGCGAAATCGATAGCCTGATCGGCATTTCCGCACGCATCGAAGGGGATCTCGTGTTCACCGGTGGCCTGCGCATCGACGGCGAGGTGCACGGCAACGTGATCGCCGGCGATGGCAACGAGAGCGTGCTGATCATTTCCGAACACGCGCGCATCGAAGGCGAGGTGCGCTGCGCCAATCTCGTCGTCAACGGTTATATCGCGGGAACGGTTTTTTCCTCGGAGCTCCTTGAATTGCAACCGAAAGGCCGCATACATGGGGATGTCCATTACCGCCTGCTGGAAATGCACGGCGGCGCTCTCGTGACGGGCAAACTGACCCACCAGCCCGACCTCGCGACGGCCGCCGAGCCGGTGTTTCATCTTGGTATCGCGGCCGAAGGGGCTTCAGCATGACTGGCGCCAACGGTCTATAATGGACGAAATCCGAATCCAATCAGGAGTTTATCCATGAATGCAGTCGCCGAAGTGCAAAACGCACAAGACACGATCCCCGCGCCCATCAATTTCACCGACAGCGCTGCCCAGAAGGTTGCCCAACTGATCGAGGAAGAAGGCAATCCCGACCTGAAACTGCGCGTGTTCGTGCAGGGCGGCGGTTGCTCGGGCTTCCAGTACGGCTTCACCTTCGACGAGATCGTGAACGAAGACGACACCTCGATGGAAAAGAATGGCGTCACCCTGCTGATCGACTCGATGAGCTACCAGTACCTGGTCGGTGCCGAAATCGACTACAAGGACGACCTCGAAGGGGCCCAGTTCGTCATCAAGAACCCGAACGCCACCTCGACCTGCGGCTGCGGTTCGTCGTTTTCCGCGTAAAACCGTTCTTGCATCGATACCAAAGCCGCTCCGGCATGCCGGGGCGGTTTTTTTTCGTCCATACGGACCGGTCCAGAAGTGCGCCTGATGGCCACGTACGAGGTCGCGGACAACAGCTGGCGCGTCCGCGCCGGCACCTATCGCGTGCTGTTCGGGCAGGCCGCGGACGACCTGCCCATGTCGGTGGACGTGACGCTGCCGGACATGACCTGGAGCGCCGTCCACAAGGATTAGAACTGGTAGGGTGGGCTCCCCGAGCCCACGCGGACGTTTGCGGCACGCTGGCGTTACGCGTGGGCACAGGGGTGCCCAC
>NZ_JBFUDR010000136.1:0-16196 GCF_056404615.1 Massilia sp. P2_C2
CTGGCATGGATCATGCAAATACGGCACTGTCCACCAACCCGTGTCCACATCATGATCCGCGATACATCCCAACAAGACGCCGTCATCGCCCCGTCCGCGGGCCACAAGCTGAAGCGCCGCGCGCTCTGGATCGGCAGCGCCGTCCTCGCCGCCGCCCTGTGCGCCGGCCTCGTGTCGACGTGGCGCGGCAGTGAGACGTCCGTCAGCGCGGCGCGGCTGCGCATCGCCGAGGTCACGCGCGGGACGCTCGTGCGCGACGCCTCCGTCAACGGCCGCGTCGTGGCCGCCGTCAGCCCGACCTTGTACGCCAAGGCCGCGGCGACCGTCAACCTGAAGGTCGCCGCCGGCGACACGGTGAAAAAGGGCCAGGTGCTGGCCGTGCTGGAATCGCCCGACCTGACGGACGTGCTGAAGCGCGAAGTGTCCGCCTACGAAGGCCTGAAGGCCGAGGTGGCGCGCCAGCAGATCCTGTCGCGCAAGCAGAAGCTACTGGCCCAGAAGGACGCCGACACCGCCGAAATCGACCGCCTGTCGGCCCAGCGCACGCTGGAACGCTATGACAGCGTGGGCCAGGTCGGCATCATCGCCAGGAACGATTACCAGAAAGCCAAGGATGCGCTGCAGTCGGCCCAGATCCGCGCGAAGCACGCCTCGCAGGCCGCCGTTCTGGAAGGCGAGGACGTCGCGCTCGCGCTGAAGACGAAGATGAACGACCTGGAACGCGCGCGCCTGTCGATGGAGGAAGCGCAGCGCCGCGTCGACGAGCTGACGGTGCGCGCGCCCGTCGACGGCTTCATCGGCACGCTGAACGTACAGGACCGCATGGTGGTCGCCGCGAACGCGCCGCTGATGACGCTCGTCGACCTGTCCAGGCTCGAGGTCGAGATCGAGGTGCCGGAAACCTATGCGGCCGACCTGGGCCTCGGCATGAACGCCGAAGTGACGCTGCCCTCGGGCAGCGCGACCGGCAAGCTGTCGGCGCTGTCGCCGGAAGTCGTCAAGAGCATGGTGCTGGCGCGCCTACGCTTCGACGGCGAACAGCCGAAGGGCCTGCGCCAGAGCCAGCGCGTGACGGCGCGCCTGCTCATCGAGGAAAAACCGAACGTGCTGATGGTGCCGCGCGGCCCGTTCGTCGAAAGCGAGGGCGGGCGCTATGCCTACGTCGTGCGCGACGGGATCGCCACGCGCACGCCGATCCGCATGGGCGCCACGAGCATCTCCGTCGTCGAGATCCTCTCCGGCCTGAAACAGGGCGACAAGGTCGTCGTCGCCGGCACCGACGCGTTCAACAACGCCCAGCGCATCTCGATCAACCAGTAACCAACAAAGGACAAGCCATGCTGCGCATGACCAATCTCTCCAAGGTATACCGCACCCACATGATCGAGACGCACGCGCTGCGCGGCTTCGAGATCGAGGTCCGCGAAGGCGAATTCGTCACCGTGACCGGCCCGTCCGGCTCGGGCAAGACGAGCTTTCTCAATATCGCCGGCCTGCTCGAGGAATTCACGTCCGGCGAATACATCCTGGACGGCATCAACGTGAAGGGCCTGGACGACAACGCCCGCTCGCGCCTGCGCAACGAAAAGCTGGGCTTCATCTTCCAGGGCTTCAACCTGATCCCTGACCTGAATTTGTTCGACAACGTCGACGTCCCGCTGCGCTACCGCGGCTTCAACGCGACCGAGCGCAAGAAGCGCATCGAGGACGCGCTCTCCAAGGTCGGCCTGGCCTCGCGCATGAAGCATTATCCGGCCGAGCTGTCCGGCGGCCAGCAGCAGCGCGTGGCCATCGCGCGCGCCCTGGCCGGTTCGCCCAAGCTGCTGCTGGCCGACGAACCGACCGGCAACCTCGATACCCAGATGGCGCGCGGCGTGATGGAACTGCTGGAAGAGATCAACGCGGCCGGCACGACGATCCTGATGGTCACGCACGACCCGGAATTGGCCGTGCGCACCACGCGCAACGTGCACATCATCGACGGCCGGGTGTCCGACCTCGTGCGCCGCGGCCCGACGCTGGTCGACGCCAGGGCCGCCACGGCGCCGGTATAAGGAGACCACCATGTTCGGCTATTACTTCAGGCTCGGCGTACGCAGCCTGCGCCGCAACCCCGCCCTCACGGCGCTGATGGTGCTGACCCTGGCGGTGGGCGTCGCGGCCAGCGTGTCCACGCTGACGATCCTGCACATGATGTCGAGCGACCCGATTCCGCAGAAGAGCAGCCGGCTGTTCGTGCCGCTGCTCGATCCGGGCAACCCGGAGGACTATTCCCCGGGCGACGAACCGATCGACATCCAGCTCACGTACCAGGACGCACAGAACATGCTGAAAAGCGGCCTGGGCGTGCGCCGCACGGCGCTGTATGGCCTGCAAGCGCCCATGCAGCCGCCGCGCAAGGATATTCCGCCATTCAGCGTCACGGGACTCGCGCCCACGCGCGACTTCTTCGCCATGATGGACGTCCCCTTTATCCACGGCCAGACCTGGACCGAGCAGGACGATGCGCGCGGTGCCGACGTCGTCGTGCTGTCCCGCGCGATCGCCGAAAAACTGTACGGCAGTACCGATCCGGTCGGCCAACGGCTTACCCTGCTGGGCACGCCGTTCACCGTGGTCGGCGTGACCGACACGTGGATGGCGCTACCCCGCTTCTACCGCCTGGCCGGCGGCGTGCGCTACGGCGAGGAAGAAGAATTCTTCATCCCGCTCGCCACCGCCATCCGCCACGAGGTCACCCACAACGGCAACATGAGCTGCTCGGGCAGTTCCGGCGCCGGCTTCGCGGCCCGCCTGGCGTCCGAATGCACGTGGATCACGGCCTGGTTCGAGACGGCATCCGCCGGCGACCGCGCGGAGCTGCAGACGTGGCTCGACAACTACGCGGCCGAGCAACGCAAGCTGGGCCGCCTGAAGCGCAATGCGCCGAACCGCCTGTTCGACGTGCCGGGATGGCTCGAGTACACGAAGGTCGTCGGCAAGGACAGCAAGCTGCAGACCTGGCTCGCCTTCGGCTTCCTCGCGCTGTGCCTCGTGAATACCATCGGCCTGCTGCTGGCAAAGTTTTCCGTGCGCGCCGCCGAGATCGGCGTGCGCCGCGCGCTGGGTGCCTCGCGCGCCGAGATCTTCCGCCAGTTCCTCATCGAGACCAGCGTCGTGGGCCTCGTCGGCGGCGTGCTCGGGCTCGTGCTCGCATTCGGCGCGCTGGCCCTCATCGCCATGCAGGGCAAGCAGACGGCGGCCGTGGCCCATATGGACTGGCAGATGCTGATCATGACCTTCCTCATGTCCGTCGGCGCCGCCATCCTCGCCGGCCTGTTGCCGACCTGGCGCGCCTGCCTTGTCACGCCCGCCATCCAACTGAAATCCCAATGAGATTGCGAAGGAGAACGCCATGGAAATCCGTCCCATCCTGTCCGCGCTGCTGCGCAACAAGACCGGCCCGATCCTCGTCGCGCTGCAGGTCGCCCTGAGCCTGGCGATCCTCGCCAACGCCGCGCACATCGTCAACGAACGCCGGGCCGTCGCCGCGCGGCCGTCCGGCCTGGCCGACGAACACTCGACGTTCTACATCTCGGCGCGTACCCTGTCGAACGACACGCCCGAGCAGGAGCTGGCCACCATCAAGCGCCAGACCGCGCTGCTGCGCGCCGTGGGCGGCGTGGTCTCGGTCGCCCACACGACCCAGATGCCGCTGGCCCGCAGCGGCAGCAACACGAGCGTGGCAGTCGACCGCCGCCAGGCCCGTGCCAGCGCCATCGCGTCGACTTACCTTTCGGGCGATTCGCTGATCAAGACCTTGGGCCTGAAACTGGTCGAAGGCCGCGATTTCCTGCCCTCGGAACTCCTCGACTACAACGAGAGCACGAGTACCGAGCGGCCGCCGCAAGTCATTGCCACCAAGGCGCTGGCCGAGAAAATGTGGCCGGGCCAGTCCGCGGTCGGCAAGACGATGTTCTTCGGCACCGGCAAGGACGCCCAGCCGGCGCAGGTGGTCGGCGTGGTCGAGACGCTGATGAGCGCCCATGCGGAAGTCGGCGAAGCGGGCATGGATTCCGTCATCGTACCCGCGCGCCTGTACGGCGGCGGGCCGGTCGACCTGTACGCGATCCGCACCGAGCCGGGCCAGCGCGACCGCGTGATGAAGGAAGTGGAAGACACGCTGCGCAAGTCGTCGGCCACGCCGATGATCACGAAGATGAAGACCGTCGACGAAGACCGCAAGGAGCGCTACCGCGCCGACGTCGCGCTGCAGTGGATGCTGGTCACGGTGAGCGTGCTGCTCCTCCTGATCACCGCGAGCGGCATCGTCGGCATGGCCAGCCTGTGGGTCACGCAGCGCCGCAAGCAGATCGGCGTGCGCCGCGCGCTGGGCGCGAAGAAGACCGACATCCTGCGCTACTTCATCGCGGAGAATTTCATGATCACGAGCGCCGGCGTGTTCGGCGGCGTGGCGCTGGGCCTCGCGCTGAACCAGCTCCTCGTCAGCAAGCTGGAAATGGCGCGCCTGCCGGCAGGCTACCTCGTGTTCGGCGCCCTCGGCTTCTGGCTGCTGGGCGTGCTGGCGGCGTACGGTCCGGCATGGCGCGCAGCCAGCATCTCGCCCGCGACGGCCACGCGCAGCGTCTGACCCGGCGGTGATATGCTAGCGGGCATGCCTACCGTATTGATCATCGATGACAACGCCGCCGTCGGCATCGCGCTCGACGTCCTGTTCTCGCTGCACGATATCACGTCGCTGCGCGCCGCTTCGCCCGAGGAAGGCCTCGCCCTCCTCGCGCGCGAGCCGGTCGACCTGGTCATCCAGGACATGAACTTCACGGCCGACACCACGTCCGGCGAGGAAGGCGTGGCGCTGTTCCGCCAGATCCGCAAGCTGTACCCGGACCTGCCCGTGATCCTGCTGACGGCGTGGACGCACCTGGACGCGGCGGTCGACCTGATCAAGGCCGGCGCCGCCGACTACCTGTCCAAGCCGTGGAACGACGACCGCCTGCTGGCGACGGTGACGAACCTGATCGAGCTGGGCCAGGCCAACCGCGCCCTGGGCCAGCGCCTGCAGCGCGAACGGCGCGCGCGGCGCGAACTGGAACAGAACTTCGACCTGCGCGGCCTCGTCTGGGCCGACCCGGCCACCGAACGCGTGCTGAGCCTCGCCTGCCAGGTGGCGCGCGCCGACGTGCCGGTCCTGATCACGGGGCCGAACGGCACGGGCAAGGAACGCATCGCCGAGATCATCCAGGCCAACTCCATGGTCCGCGACGGCCCGTTCGTCGTGCTGAACTGCGGTGCCCTGCCCTCGGAACTCATCGAGGCGGAACTGTTCGGTGCGGACGCCGGCGCGTACACGGGCGCGTCGAAGGCGCGCGAAGGCAAGTTCGAAGCGGCCGACGGCGGCACGCTGTTTCTCGACGAGATCGGCAACCTGCCGCTGGCCGGCCAGATGAAGCTGCTGCGCGTACTGGAGACGGGGCGCTTCGAGCGCCTCGGCTCGAACCGCGAGCGCCAGGTGAAGGTGCGCGTGATCAGCGCGACGAATGCCGACCTCTCCGCGATGATCCGCGCCGGCACCTTCCGCGAAGATTTGTACTATCGCCTGAACGTGATCGAACTGAAGCTGCCGGCGCTGGCCGCGCGCCCGGGCGACATCCTGCCGCTGGCGCACGGCTTTCTCGCCCCCGGCAAGTCCCTGCATCCGGGCGCGGAAGCCGCGCTGCTGGCACATGCCTGGCCGGGCAATGTGCGCGAACTGAAGAACGTGATGGCGCGCGCGAACCTGCTGGCCCAGGGCGACATGATCAAGGCCGCCGGCCTGGGCCTGCCGCTGCCCGCCCATGCCGCCCTCGATGCGGAACCGGACCGCGACGCCATCACGCAGGCGCTGGCGCGCGCGGGCGGCGTGATCGCACAGGCGGCCGCGGAACTCGGGCTGTCGCGCCAGGCCCTGTATCGCCGCATGGAGCGCCTGGGCATCGCACGCGTGGCATGAAATTCAGGCTATCCCTCGTCACGCGCTGGTCGGCCCTCGTCGGCACGCTGCTGGCGGTCGGGATCCTGATCGCGCTGGCGCTCGACCACCTGCTGCCCGGCCAGCCGCTGGCCGTGCTGGGCATCTGCCTGCTGTGCGTGGTGCCGATCGCGATCATCACCTTGCGCTCGCAGGTCCAGCCCATCCTGTCGCTGTTCCGCGCCCTCGAAGGCACGGTCGCCAGTTACCGCGACGGCGATTTCTCGTTCAGCCTGCACTGGCCGCAGAACGACGAACTGTCGGACCTCATCGCCGCCCACAATGCGCTGGGCGAAGTCCTGCGCGAGCAGCGCCTGGACCTCGTGCAGCGCGAACTGCTGCTCGACACGATGGTGCAGAACACGCCCGTCGCCATGCTGCTCGTGACGGAACCGCCGGGCGCGGCCGGCCGCGTGATCGTCTACGCCAACGTGGCCGCGCGCCAGTTGCTGTTCGACGGCCACAAGTTGGAAGGCCACGCGCTGCACGACGTGCTGGAGAAGACGCCGGCGCTCGTGGAGGCGCTGGTGCGCGGCGGCGACGGCCTGTTCACGGCCGGCGACGGCGAAGAGGAAGAGGTCTACCACCTGGCGCGCCGCAACTTCAGCCTGAACGGCCGGCGCCACGAACTGCTGCTGCTGCGCCAGCTGACGGCCGAACTGCGGCGCCAGGAAGTGCAGACCTGGAAAAAAGTCATCCGCGTCATCAGCCACGAGTTGAACAACTCCCTCGCCCCGCTCGCATCGCTCGCGCACTCGGGCACGGAACTGGTGCGGCGCGGCCAGACGGAGCGCCTGCCGCAGATCCTGCAGACCATCGGCGAGCGCACGCGTCACCTGGAGAGCTTCATCCTCGGCTACGCCCGTTTCGCCAAGCTGCCCTCCCCGCGCCTGGAACCGATCGCCTGGGCCGACCTCGTCGCCGGCCTCGCCGGCCAGGTCGCGTTCCGCCTCGAGGGAGATTTGCCGGAGACGCCGGCCCGCATCGACCGCGCGCAGATGGAACAAGCGCTGCTCAACCTCCTCAAGAACGCGCACGAATCGGGCTCGCGCCCGGACGACGTCGAGCTGCACGTGCGGCGCGTGCAGGACGTGGTGCGCATCGACGTCCTCGACCGCGGCACGGGCATGAACGACGCCGTGCTGACGAACGCGCTCGTCCCGTTCTACTCCACCAAGCGCAGCGGCACGGGCCTGGGCCTCGCGCTGGCGCGCGAAATCGCCGAGGCGCACGGCGGCCGCATCACCCTCGGCAACCGCGAGGGCGGCGGGCTGGCCGTCACCCTGATCCTGCCAGTCTAAATTCGGGGTCAGAGCACATTATTTTCCGTCCATCCGCCGGGTTGGACGCCGTTCTTCGCACTTGTGCACACGATGGGCGAGGTTCGCGGCAAGTCGACAATATAATGTGCTCTGACCCCGAATTTTTGGCCGATGCGTACGATCGTGCGATACTCCGGGTTTCGTTGTCGTTGGAGTATCCCGAAGCATGATGCGACTCTCCCTCTTTTGCATGGCCCTGCTGACGCTCGTTGGTTGTGTCCAGTCTCCGTCTTCCCGCACGGCCGCCGCGCCCGCCCAGCCGCAGCCACAGCCGCAGCAGCCGGGCCAGGATTGCGCGCCGCCCGTCTATCCGGCCGAAGCCCTGCAGGCACGCATGAGCGGCGTGTCGACGATGGCCTTCCTCGTCGGCAGCGACGGCGCCGTGCGCGAGGCGCGGCTGCTGAAGTCGAGCGGTCATGCGATCCTCGACCAGGCGGCGCAGGCCGCGCTCAGGCTGTGCCGGTTCACGCCGGCGGTCAAGGATGGCCAGCCGGTCGCGGCGTGGCAGCCCGTCCAGTACGCGTGGGCGCTGCCGTGACGAACGCCAGGGATCCCCGCTTTTCCCGGCCGGGCCACCCGCCGGCCACGATCACCGAGTTCGAAGGCGTGCGCTCGCTGCACCTCGGCACCTCGTGGGTGCAGGGCGCGATGCGGCTCGCGCGGCCGGATGCGATCGAGCTGGAATACGTGCAGATGATGATGATGTGGATGCTGTTCCTGCCCGACCCGCGCCGCATCGTCCAGCTGGGCCTCGGCAGCGCCGCGCTGACCAGGTTCTGCCACCAGCGCTTCCCGCAGGCGCGCGTGACCACCGCCGAGCTGAACCCGAACGTGATCGCGATCTGCCATGAGTACTTCGGCCTGCCGCCGAACGACGCCCGCCTGGACGTGCGCGAGATGGACGCGCTCGACTTCGTGCTGGACGCCTCGAATCACGGCACGGTCGACGTGCTGCAGGTCGACCTGTACGACGAAGAGGCGCGCGGCCCGGTGCTCGACACCCCCGAGTTCTACGCGGCCTGCGCCGCCTGCCTGAAGGACGGGGGCATCATGACCGCCAACGTGTTCGGCGATTTCGCCAACTACGACCGGAACCTGGAGGCGATGGAGGACGCGTTCGACGCCGTCGTCTGGCTGCCCGAGGTCCACGACGCCAACATCGTCGTCATCGCATTCAAGGACGCGCCGCAGATCGACTTCGCCGTGCTGTACGAGCGCGCCGGCGAGATCAAGCGGCGCTACAACCTGCCCGCCAAGAACTGGGTCAACGGGTTGAAGGAGTGGATGCGCGACCATACCGGCTGATCGTGCGCCGGGTTAGCCAGGGTCCGGCTAGCATGGGGGCATGAGCGCCCCCGACATCACCCTTCTGCACACCGCACGCCTGCGGCTCGTCGTGCCGCACGCCCGCCACACGGCCCCATTCGCCGCGCTGCATGCGGACCCGTACACGATGCGCTACATCGGCGACGGCCGCGCGCTGGACCGGACGGATGCCTGGCTGCAGCTGGCCATGCTGATCGGGCACTGGCAGATGCGCGGCTATGGCGTCTGGATCGTCGAAGACGCCGCCGACGGCAGCTTCGTCGGCCGCGTCGGCCTGTTCCATCCTGCCGGGTGGGACGAGCCGGAACTCATCTGGATGATCGTGCCGGCGCTGCGCGGCCGGGGTCTCGCCACGGAAGCGGCGCAGGCCGCGCGCGACGCCGCGTTCGGTGCGCTGGGCTTGCAGAGCCTGGTCAGCCTGGTCCGGCCCGGGAATGAGGCGTCACGCCGCGTGGCCATGAAGGTCGGGGCCATACCCGCGGAAACGGTGAGCTTTCCGGACGGTCCGCTGCAGACGTACCGCTATCGCGCTTCCAGCTGAGCAGCTGGGCGGCTCAGCGCCGCTCCCGCCACCACAGGCCCAGCTTGGCCGCGAGGGGCATCGCCGTGAGCATCTCCTCGGCGGCGATGGCGTTGCCGAACACAGGCACCAGCATGGCGCCGGCGGTACCGGCACCGATTTTAAGAAAGGTACGGCGTTCCATGGGATCTCCTGAAATCACACAACATCCTGGACAGCGGCCCGGGTGGCGGTCCGCTCTTTTTATTACTGCGGTGCGCCGCACGGGGTGGCCGGGCGACGGAGAGAGCGCATGCACCTTAGCAGCAAGTTGACGTTTTGAATAGGCAATCTTCATGCCATGCGCGAGGCCGCGAATTTGCGCGTTCCTGGCGCGTTGATCGTGTCCACGCAGTGTTCGCGACTGTCCGCGATCTGTGGCCGGACACCTCGCGTATGCACGCGGAAAGGCCGTCAATACATGCGGCTCCAGCACCCCGCACGCAACATTACCGACAGATTACGCGTGAGAATTCGCGCATTTTTACCGTTACGCACCGTGTATATTTCGTCGGCAAAGTATGAATGTCACATTTTCAGAACACAGGGATTCCATGAAGATCGTCCGCTTCGCCACCGCTACCGCGATCGCACTGGCCAGTTGCACGCTCCACGCCCAGGAGACCGGCGAGCAGGCCGCGCCGCCCGCCGCGGCACCGGCCGCCACGGTGTCGACCGCCGCCCCTTCCACGACCACGGCGCCCGTGTCGCCGGCCGTCGAGAACTCGGTGGTCAAGATCTTCAGCACCCTGCGCAGGCCCGACCCGTTCAAGCCGTGGACCAAGGCCACGCCGCAGGAAATCACGGGATCGGGCGTCGTCATCGAAGGCAAGCGCATCCTCACCAATGCTCACGTGGTCGGCTACGCGAGCCAGGTGGAGGTGCAGGCCAGCCAGGACGGCGACAAGGTCGGCGCCACCGTCGTCGCGATCGCGCGCGGCATGGACCTGGCCCTCCTGAAACTGGACGACGAATCGTTCTTCGACAAGCACCATCCGGTCAAGCGCACGAGCGTCCTGCCGGACGTGCGCGAAGCCGTGATGGCCTATGGCTATCCGCTCGGCGGCACGTCGCTGTCCGTCACCAAGGGCATCGTCTCGCGCGTCGAATTCGTCCCCTATGGCTATGGCAGCGCGGGCCTGCGCGTGCAGATCGACGCGCCGATCAACCCCGGCAACAGCGGCGGCCCCGTGATCGACGGCGACAGGATGGTCGGCCTCGCGTTCTCGGTGGCGGCGAATGCCCAGAACATCGGCTACGTGATCCCGAACGAGGAAGTGGAACTGTTCCTGCGCGACGTGGCCGATGGCCGCTACGACGGCAAGCCGCTGCTGCTGGACGACGTCCAGACGCTCGAAAATCCCGTGCTGCGCCAGTACCTCAAGCTCGACAAGTCGGTCGACGGCGTCGTCGTGCACCGCCCCTACCGCAGCGACGCCGCGTACCCGCTGAAGGAATGGGACGTCATCACGCGCATCGGCGATTACCCCATCGACGACCAGGGCATGGTCAAGCTGGGCCCGAACCTGCGCGTGCGCTTCCAGTACCGCGTGCAGCAGGTCGCCAAAAACGGCAAGGTGCCGCTGACCATCGTCCGCGGCGGCAAGACGATGCAGGTGCAGGTGCCAGTCGACGGCCCACGTCCGCTGCTGATCCCGCCGCTGGATGGCGCTTATCCGTCCTACTTCGTGTACGGCCCGATCGTGTTCTCGCGCGCCTCGGCCGAATTCCTCTCCTTCATCAACGGCAGCGCGCCGCTGCTGAACGCCTACAGTTTCAACGCCAGCCCGCTCGTGACGCGCCGCGGCGACGAGCCGGACGCCCAGCGCGAGGAACTGGTCGTCGTCAGCTCGCCGTTCTTCCCGCACAAGCTCGTCGCGGGCTACAGCAACCGCTTCGGCTCCGTCGTCGACTCCGTCAACGGCGTGCCGGTACGCAGCCTGCGCCATCTGGTGGCCCTGCTGCGCGACCTGAAGGACGACCTCGTCGTGCTGCGCTTCGACCAGCGCCTGGGCGAGACGATGGTCCTGCCGCGCAAGGCGATGGTCGACGCCACCGAAGGCATCCTGCAGGACAACGGCATTCGCTCGCAGGGTTCGCCCGACATGATGGACGTCTGGAACGGCAAGAAGAGTTGATGGCGCAGATGACTTCCTGGCGCCGCGCTGTCGTCGGCGCGGTGGCGGCGGCCTGCATGCCGGGCCTGTGTTCCGCGATGGGTCCGGTGTCCCAGCCGACCGCGGCCCAGTTGGCCGCGCTGGCCTTCCCCGGCTGGAACGACAGCGCGGCCGGGCGCGTGCACGGCGCCGCCATGCCGGCCATTCCCGGCATGGTGGCGCACGGCGTCCGTACCGGCTGGAACCAGGGCATGAACCGGGTACTCGTCGAGCCGAAGCTGGTGCTGCGCACGGATGCCACGCACCTGACCCTCATCGCGGGCCTCGTGCCGGCCGGCGACGACGGCCGGAACCAGGCAGCGCAGGCGACGCCGATGGCGCTGGCGGCCTACCAGTTCGAACAGCACGCCGGCACCTGGGGCGTGAGCGGACGCCAGGGCATCTTCGCGCTGCGCGGCTTTTCCGGCGCCGCCACCGTGCGCGAGGTCGCGCTGGCTGCGCGGCGCCCGGCCGTGGCGGTCGAATACGGCAGCTGCTGGCAGGGGTATTGCGGCACCTGGCTCGCCGTGTACGAAGTGAATCGCGACATGGTCAGGCACGAGCCGGCCGTGGAGCTGGCGCTGTCCGGCATCAATATCGACAGCGCGGCGGACTGCCAGCGGCGCCTGGTCCCGCTGATCAAGGCGCGCACGCCGGATGCGGCACCGCGCGACGACGGGGCCGATGCGGACTCGCACGACTGCTATGCGATCGAGAGCAGCTGGGCCATCGACGCCACGCATGACCAGCCGGGCGATCTCACCATCCGCTACCAGGGCGCGATGAGCCGCGCCGAGACGCATGCGGGGCCGCCGGCCGCGATCGACCAGCGCCAGGTGCTCCGCTACGGGAACGGCAAATACCGCGCGATCTCCGGTTTCTCGCCGGTGCCGGCGATCTAAGAACCTGTCCCGGTAGCGTATGCATCGCGGTAACGCATGGTGGGCACAGGGGTGCCCACCCTACCGAAATAGGTTCCAGGAACCTGTCCCGGTAAACGTGGGCTGGTAGGGTGGGCACCCTGTGCCCACGCGTAACGCTGGAATAGGCGCTAAGGCTGCGGTGTCGCCTTTTTCACCGGGGTGAAGTTCAGGTCCTGGAAGTCGTAGCTGAAATCGGTCTCGGTGGAGATCGGCTGCATCTTCATGCGCTCGATGCTGCCGTCCGGGTTCAGTGCGAACGTCACGTACGCGTCGGCGTTGAAGTTGCGCTCCTTCCAGCGCACGATGAAGGTGTCGTGCTGGTAGTGCTCCAGTGTGCCCGTCAGGTCGGGCGTGCGCGACAGGGTCAACAGCTGCTTGCCGCCCACATGCCGGATCGTCGCGATGCCGTACCACGGATCCTCATAGTCGCCGTCGTACGCCGTGCGCGCCAGCGATGGCTGCGACTTCGCGGCGCGCGCCGCATTGGCCTTGCCGAGGCGCGCCAGTTCCTTCGCGCGGTGCTCATCCTCGACGGCTTTCACGATGCCGATCCAGTCGGTCGTGGCCGCCGGGTTCAGCATGCGGTCGAGCAGCTGGTACTGCAGCGCGTTCAGCGACCCGCCGCTTTCCGCGTTGGTCAGGATGGCGATGCCCAGCTTCGCTTCCGGTACCAGCACCACCTTCGAATAAAAGCCCTGCAGCGCGCCGCTGTGCATGGCCAGCAGGCGGCCCTGCCAGTCGCGCAACTGGAAACCGAGTCCGTAGGCCAGGAAGTTCGGGCGCGTGGCGGCCAGCTTCGGATCGGGCTCGCTGATGCGCATCGGCGTCTGTGCCGTCCACATCTCGCGCGCCTGTTTCTCACTGTACAGGCGCGTTTCCTTGCCGTCCGCATCGGTCCTGATGCGGCCACCGGCCAGCAGCACATTCATCCAGCGCGCGATGTCCTCCGCATTCGTATTGATGCCGACGGCGCCCACGGCATTCGGCACCGGCATCGCCTTCACGGCCGCGATCCGGTCGCCCGTCTTGCTGTGCGCGTTCGCCACGTCCGGATTGCCCGCATTGTCCGCGAGGCTGGTCGTCGTCGAGACCATGCCCACCGGTTGCAGGATGCGCTCGCGGATCGTCTCGCCCCACGTCTTGCCCGACCTGGCGGTGATGATCTTGCCGGCCACGATGTACAGCAGGTTGTCGTAGGCATAGCTGCTGCGGAAGCTCGTGGCCGGGCGGATGTAGCGCAGCTTGTGGATGATCTCGTCGGTCGAGAAATCCGTCGTCGGCCACCACAGCAGGTCGCCGGCGCCCAGGCCAAGCCCGCTGCGGTGCGTGAGCAGGTCACGCACCGTCATCTCGTGCGTGACATAGGCATCGTACATCTGGAAGTCCGGCAGGTGCTTCGTGACCGGATCGTCCCACGCCAGCTTGCCCTCGTCGACGAGCATCGCCAGCGCGGCCGCCGTGAACGCCTTCGAGTTTGAGGCTATCTCGAACAGCGTTTTGCCGTCGACCCGGTCCGGCAGGCCCAACTTGCGCACGCCGAAGCCCTGGCTTGCCACGACCTGGCCGTCCTTGACGACGGCGATCGCGATGCCGGGCACGTCGAACAGCTTCATCGTGCGTTCGACGTCGGCGGCGAGATGGGCGTTCAGGACGGCGGCGGCGTCGGGCGCGACGGCGACGAGGTTGGTGGAAACGGGTGGCGGGGCTGACGTCTGCGCCAGTGCGGCGCCGGAAAAAGCGAGCAGGATCGCTGCTGCGATGCGTGTCATGGATTGCACTCTCTGGTTTCTCGGACGGTGGACGGTCCCGGGTCGCGGGAGCGCGGAGCAGGATAGCATTTTCATGACGGCCGCGGTGGCTGGCAAAGCGCCGTCGCGCCCGGCGCGGGCGCAGCCTCGGGTTCTAGCGCAGCGTCGGCGCCGGCGCCTGCTGCATGATCCAGACCGGCGCCGACCACAGAACCCGGCCGTCGTCCTGGGTCACCTTCGCATAGTAGAAATGGGGGCCGGCCGCCGGCGTGATCGTGACATCGGCCTGGTCGGCCATCTGGCTCACGTCGCCGTTGCGGCCCGGGACGCCTTCCATGATCGCCACCGTCGCGGCCCGCCGGCCGCTGGCACCCGCGTACGCCACCTGCAGCCGCAACGGTCCCGTGTTGTCGAAGCGCTCGCCCATCAGGTGGCCGTTCGCGATGAAGACTACCTGCGCCTCCTTGTCCATCGTCGCGAACACGCGGCGCGCGTGCACGGCCTCGAGGAAGCTGGTACGCGTCAGCGGTACGCCGTTCGGGATCAGCACGGCGGTGCGGTTGCTGTACGACGCGCCCCAGTTGGCGCAGTGGTTGTCCTGGTCGCTGCTGAACGCGACGTGGTAGCCCGCCTCCAGCAGCCTGTTGCAGGCCGGTTCGAAATTGCTGCGCCGCGTCTCGCCCTCGTTCTCGCTGCTGGAAAACGCAGCGCTGTTGACCACTTCGCACAAGGCCATCACGGCGTCGCCATCGGGCGTGTACGCGAGCGGCGTGCCATTGATGACGAACTGGCCGGTCGGCGCGGGGTGATTGAACTGGCCCGTCCAGCCGCGCTGGCGCATCAGCGCGTACTGCGCCGCGTAGTCGCTTTTTGGCGTCCCGGAGTCGGCGATGAGTTCACCCTTCGCATTCCGTTCCCACCCGAGCAGCTCGTCGCTGTCGAAGATGTTCAGGTGGCCGCCGTTGCCGATCACGCCCCACTCCATGCCGTACAGGGCCAGGAAGCCCGGATTGGCGTCCGAATAATCGCGCGCCGTCTTCAGGCCCGCCTGGTACATCGCCCTGGCTTTGGCGGGATCGGCGTCCGGATTCGTGCCGTCGGAGCCGTCGAACATATGGTTGTGCTCCGAGACCATCAGGATGTCGAGGCCGTGCCTGCGCGCATACGGGTAGGCGGTCTCCGGGCCATAAGGAGCGCTCTGCGGGTCCTGCGCGCCATGGCATTGATCGACCGGTCCGCCGCCGTCGCTGTCGTGCGTCTGGCTGTGCAGGTTGCCGTAGTAGACCGTGTACGGCAGCGCGCCCGGCGCCGGCGCGGCCAGCCGCGGCGCGTGCTGCGTCGCCAGCGGCGCGAAGGTCGGCAGCGCAGGCCGGGGCATGCCGCCCACGGCGATGTCCCACGCCTGGTCGACGGTCTCGGAGCCGCTCGCGGCATGCAGCCGGACGCGGTAGATGCCGGGCGACGGACGGCGGCCGGCAAGCCGGCCCGTCCAGTGCACGGCCACGTCGGCCGGCTGGCCGGTCAGCGCCAGCCGGCCCTGCCAGCGCGCGACGCGCCGGCCGGACGGGGCGAGGAGGTCCAGGCGCCATGTCACGGGACGGCGGCCTTGCAAGAAAGGATAGTCGAACGACAGCGTGAACGTGCGCGCATCCGGCTGCGCGCCGGCGTCGCCGCGGTACGGCGCCGCCAGCGTCGCATCGAACTCGCGGTGCTCATGGATGGGACCAACGGCGGCCGCACGGGCGCAAGGATTGAACACGCCGGCCGCGGCCAGCACCAGGAGGGATGGGGTCAGGGATGAGGTTTTCATGATGCAATTTTTGCAATTGCATGCCTGGGCCTCTTGATCCACCACTCATAAACTTATCAAATAGTTATTATCTAATTGACAAATTTTAAGGTCGTATTTTTTCGCGGCTCGTCCTGTCCGCAGGCGGTTCGGCGCAGGCCGCGTCGTGGCGGCAGGCCACGTGCAATTCGACCTCGTGCGTGCAGCCGTCGTCCACCAGCAGGATCGTATTGCCCTGCTGCGCCTCGCCGTCCACGCGCAGCAGCGGGGTGTCCGAGCGGCGCACGGCGATCGCGTAATGGCTGCCGCGGTAGCGGTAGTGCAGGCGGAATYCGTCMCAGCCGGCGGGCAGCCGGGGCATCAGCG
>NZ_JBFUDR010000137.1:0-16150 GCF_056404615.1 Massilia sp. P2_C2
CCGATCGACAGGCCCGCGACCATGCCAGGGGCGGCGCCGTGGGCCGCGAGCACGCGCGCGAACGCGACGCCCGCGACGAGCAGCGATAACTGCACGGCGACGGTGGAACGCAGCGCTTCGGCATCGTCCAGCGCGAGCACGTCGCGTCCGAGCGCCGCCGTCGCTTCGTCCAGCGTGCGCGCCGCCTCCGCGTGCGCCGGCAGCGTGTGCAGCATGCCGGGCTTTTGCGCACCCTGGCCGGGAAAGGTGAACAGCACGGTCATGTCGCCTCCCATGGATCGGCGACGAGGCGCGGGCCGGTATCGGTCTTCAGCAGCACACCGTCGCCCCGCACGTATTCCGCCAGCGCGAAGCCGCCGGCGCCCGTGTCGACCTGCAGGTCGATGCGGCAGGGCTGGCCTTCCAGCAGCGCGGCCAGCCCCGCCAGCGTGGCGGGGGACGGGCGGCGGGTCAGGCGTACGAGCAAATCGAGGTCACTGGTCGCGCGCAGTACAGGCAGGCCGCAGGCAAGCCAGTAGCCCGCGCCCCCGGCCGGGCCCCAGTCCACGTCCAGCGCGTCCAGCCGGGGCGCCAGTGCGTGCAGCGCCGTGATGCAGGGGGGGGCGTCGTCGCCCGGCCGCGCCGGCAGGCGCTGCGCCAGCATGCGTGGCGAGACGATGTCCGCCACGTCGGCGAGAGCGACATGGCCCTTGCAGCGTTCGTTGCGGTGCAGGCCGCGGGCGCCGACGGCGGCGATGCCCGGCGCCGTGGATTCGCGCCGCACGACGAGCGGCGCCTGCGCATCCAGCCAGCCGGGGCGCGGGCCGGCGGACCGGAACGCGTCCGGGCCGCGCGGGAACAGCAGGTCGTGCGGCCGGACCATGTCAAGCCACCAGCGCGCGCGTCGCGAAGAACAGTAGCGACGGTCCGAGCAGGCAGCCGAGGCCCGTGTGGAACGTGGCGACGAGGGCGCCATAGGGCACGAGCCGGCGGTCCGTCGCCGCGAGGCCGGCCGAGACGCCGCTGACCGTGCCCGCGAGGCCGCCGAACACCATCGCCGACCGTGGCGTGGACAGGCGCAGGAAGCGCGCCGCCATCGGCGTGCCGACCATGACGAGGATCGCCTTCACGAGGCCGGTGGCGATCGACAGCGCCATGATCTCCGAGCTGGCGCCGATCGCCGCGCCCGTGACGGGGCCCACGATATAGGTGACGGCGCCGGCGCCGATGGTCGTCATGCTGACGGCGTCGCGGTAGCCGAATGCCCACGCCACGCCGGCGCCGACGACGAACGGCAGCACGGTGCCGAGGATCAGGGCAAGCGCGCCCACGAGGCCGGCTTTCTTCGCTTCCACGACCTGTACTTCGAACGCGGTGGCGACGATGGCGAAGTCACGCAGCATGGCGCCGCCCATCAGGCCGACGCCGGCGAACAACGAGACGTCCGCGAGGCCGTTCTTGCCGCCGGTCTGGACGCCGCCCCAGTAGGCGAGGCCGAGGCCGATCAGGATGGCGATGGCGGAGCCGTGCACCCGGCCCAGCGTGAGGCGGCGCGACATCTGCATCGACACGGCCATCACCAGGCCCACGAGGGCGAAGGCGAGCACGAGGCCGTTGTGTTTGACGGTCTTTTCCAGGAGTTCGAGCATGATGGCCTCCTCAGGCGCGTTGCGTGGCGGCGCGTTCGGCGGCATCCGGCTCGGTGCCGGGTACCGGGCGTTCGCCGCGGTTGATCAGGGAAATGCAGCCGGCGCACGCGAGCACGGCGCCGAGGGCGGCGAGCAGGGCGACGGGGCCGCCGCGCAGGGCCGCCACGACGTTCTGCTGCGCGGCCATCGCGACGACGACCGGGATGTACATCGCGCCCCAGAAGCCGACGCCCATCTCGGTMTGCTGCGGCATCAGGCCGCGTTTGTGCAACCACAGGCGGGCGCAGATCAGCAGGATCATGGCGATGCCCACTCCGCCGACGTTGGTCTTGGCACCCAGCAGCGTCCCGAGCAGGTCGCCCAGGAAGATGCCGAGCAGGTGGCATATCGCCAGCAATGCGGTTCCGTAGATAATCATGTCTGTCTCCTCTTTGTCCTAGAAAAAGTGGCCGGCCGTGTGGTTTTCTTGTTGCGGCCGGAGTACCGCGATGTCCCGGTAGGGTGCGCACCCCTGCGCCCACGCGAACGTCAACGTGGCGCGAACGTCACGCGTGGGCACGTTTCATTTGGGGCCCCAGGCCCCAAATGCCCACCCTACGAGGCGTCCTCCCATTCTGCTGCAAGCAGTGCGCGCACCTTGCGCGAGGCGCCGCGGTGTTCACCGCGCAGGCGGCGTAACAGCCCGCGCCGCGGGTCGTCGAGGATATCGGCCAGCGCCGCCTCCAGCGCGCCGTGGACGAGGGCGATGTCCTGCTCGTCCGGCAGCGCGAGATTCGTCAGCGGCAGCACCTGGTCCAGGATGCCGAGCGAGGCGTAGCTCCCGATGTCGTAGGCCATCGGCGGCACGCTGGCGGCCAGCTTCTCCAATGCTTCCACCGAGCGCAGGGTGACGCGCGCCGCGGAGGCCTTGCCCATCGCGTGCACGGCGACCGCCGGATCGTCCAGCGCAATGAGGCGGTCGGCCTGGTAGCCGTGCGCGAGGAMCGCGCCGGACATCGCGAGGCCGACGATCAGGCCGATCACGGGGTGACCGGCCTGGCGCGCGTCGGCATACGCGGCCACGGCGGCGGCCAGCGCCTGGTGGATCCCGTACGCTTCCTCGCGCCGGCCGTACGCCTGGCTGGGGACGTCGATGACGGCGACGATAGTCCGCTTGTCGTTGGAGTCGCTGTCCAGCGCGATGACCTCGCGCACGGCGCTGGCCAGGCGCCAGCCTTCGACGAGGCCCACTTCGCCGTTGCGGGCGCGCGGGAATGCGTTGTCCGGGTCGGGCACGACGGCGATGTAGCGCGCGGGCCGGCCGGCCAGGATGGCGTCGCATGCGTGCACCGTCGTCCAGTCGTGCGCGGGTTGGGCGCCGCCGGTGAGCAGGCGCAGCCACATGGCGCCGCGCGAGGCGTGATTCGTGTTCGCTGCCATCATTCCAGTCCTTTCGAGTAGAGGTCGCGCACGTCCTGGGCCGTCGCCTGGCGCGTCGTGTCGACGCGTTCCAGGCAGGCGAGGAAGTCGGCGGCGCGGTCGCTGCGGTGCACGGCCGGCAGGCCGCGCGCGAACAGGTCGACGAGGGTCGCGCGCACGGCGGCCGTGTCGTCGTCCACGCAGGCATCGGCCAGGCGGGCCGCGATGCGCTGCTCGCCGCCGGTCAGTTCCCAGATCAGCGTGCGCTGGCGGGAGTCGAATTCGGCGACGCCCGCTTCCTGCTCGATGACCTGTGGACCGTTCAGGCCGAGGCGGGCTTCACGCGTCATCACGAAGTACGAGCACAGCCCGGCCGCGATCGACATGCCGCCATAGCAGCCCACGGTGCCCGCGCTGACGCCGATCACGGGAACGTGGCGGCGCAGGGCGACGATGGCGGACTGGATCTCGGCGATGCCGGCCAGGCCCAGGTTCGCCTCCTGCAGGCGCACCCCGCCCGTCTCGAACACGATCACGGCCTGCGTCGGGATGCCCCGCTCGTTGTCGCGCAGCGCCAGTTCCAGCGCGCCGGCGATCTTGGCGGCGCCGATTTCTCCCATGCTGCCGCCCTGAAAAGCCCCTTCGATCGCGAGGACGACCGCCGGCCGCCCGTCCAGCCGGCCCTTGGCCACGACGACGCCATCGTCGGCCTGCGTGACGAGGTGCTGCATGGCGAGCCAGGGCGAATGCAGGCGCTCGAACGGGCCCGCAAGTTCGCGCATCGTACCCGCATCGAGCAGCGCCTGCGCGCGGCTGCGGGCGCCGCGTTCGATGAAGCTGTCGCGCTCGAGGAGTTGGTCGACGTTCATGGCTTGCCTCCGTTGTTCGCCGCCTGTTCGTACGCCTGCTCGATGCGCATGCGCACGACGCCGGGCGTGGCGCCGTTGTCGTTGATCTCGATGCGCGCCGCCGGCAGGTCGCCTGCGCCGAACACCCGTTCCAGCAATGCCTTCCAGGTGGCGCCGTAGCCGTCGACGGACGTCTGCACGGACACCGACGTGCGGCCGGCGACGGCGGGCTCCAGCAGCACTTCCAGGTCGCCGGAGCTGACGACGCCGCAGACGGTGCGTCCCGGCGCCGGCTGCCCGGCCGCGAATTCGTAATCCAGTCTTTCCATGATGTTTCAGTCTCCTCGTTGGATCCGGTCCAGCAGCAGCGCGGCGGCCAGCAGGTCGGCGGCGCCGCCGGGCGATACGTGCAGCCTGCGCATGCCGCGTTCAAGCAGCTCGAATGCGCGCCGGCCGTTGCTGGTGGCGATGCCGCCGACGGCCAGCACGCGGCGCGCGCCATGCTGCACGGCGGCCAGCGCCTTGCGGCCGCCGCGCGCCAGCAGGCAGGTGTCGTCCAGCGTGGCCATCACGGCGAGCAGGGCATTCACGCGGGCGTGGTGTTCGGCGTCGCCGCGCGCACGCGCCAGCGCCAGCATCGGCAGCGCGTGGTCGACCACGTGCGGGAAGCCGGCGCGGGCCTGGCCGCGCGCACCGCCGACGCCGTGCTCGATGCACGCCTGTTCTCCCTTGTGGCCCGTGCGCAGCGGTGCGCCTGGGTCGGTAATGCCGGCCAGGCGGCCGGCGTGCGCGGCGATGGCGCGGGCGTCGGTGCGTGCCGACGCGGCGGCCGCCGTCACGAGCAGCCCGAGCGCCCAGATCGCGCCGCGGTGCGTGTTGACGCCACCGCTGGCCGCCATCATCGCGGTCTCGGCGTCGCGGCCGATGGCGCCGATGCGGCGGCGCAGCAGCGGCGCGTGGTCCGGATGGTCCAGCCCGGCCTGTGCCATCTGCCGGAAACCCGGCCGCAGCGCACAGGCCGAGGCGCACATCAGCGGCCACGAAAGGTCGCGGTGGGCGCCGCTGCCGCGCAGGTCGACGAGGCCCGGCTTCGGCGTCAGCATCGCCTCGTCGACGAGAGCGGCGACGGCATGGTCGGCCAGCCGGCTCGCGACGTCGGCTGCGGGGACGAGGATGGGATCGCGCGCCATCATCACCAGCTCCTGAATTTGGCCGGGGGTTCGTACAGGCCGCCGGACCAGTCGACCAGCTCGGYGATGCTCTTCGCGGCCAGCAGCGAGCGGGTGGCGTCGGCGCGGCGCACGCCCATGTCTTCCGGCAGCGCGATCAGGCCTTCGGACCGCATCCGGGCCGTCTGCTTCGGGTCGTGGGTGAGGCCGATGGGCGTCACGCCCGCGACGGCGGCCAGCATCGCTTTTCTCTCTTCCAGCGAGCGCGCCTTGTACAGGTAGGCGATGCCTTCTTCCGTCAGGACGTGGGTGACGTCGTCGCCATAGATCATCACGGGGGCCAGCGGCATCCCGGACGTCTTGCCGACTTCCACGGCGTCGAGCGATTCGACGATCGTGGGCTGGCTGCCGTCCTGGAACGTCTCGACCATCTGCACGACCAGCTTCTTGCCGCGTGCCAGCGGATCGTCCGTCTCGACGAGATCGAGCCAGGCCGGCGTCGCATGGCGCCGGCCGTGCGGATCGTGGCCCATGTTCGGTGCGCCGCCGAAACCGGTGAGGCGCCCGTGGGTCACCGTCGACGAATTCCCCAGGCCATCCATCTGCAGGGTGGAGCCGATGAACAGGTCGACGGCGTACTGGCCCGCCAGCTGGCAGAACGCGCGGTTGGAGCGCATCGAGCCGTCGCGGCCGATGAAGAACACGTCCGGCCGCGCCGCCGTGTATTTTTCCATGCCCAGCTCCGCGCCGAAGCAGTGCACGCTCTCGACCCAGCCCGATTCGATGGCGGGGATCAGCGTGGGGTGCGGGTTCAGCGTCCAGTTGCGGCAGATCTTGCCTTTCAGGCCGAGCTGCGCGCCATAGGTCGGCAGCAGCAGTTCGATGGCCGCCGTGTTGAAGCCGATGCCGTGGTTCAGCGACTGCACATTGTGGCGTTCGTACACGCCGCGGATCGCCATCATCGCCATCAGGATGTGCACGGGTTTGATCAGGCGCGGGTCGCGGGTGAACAGCGGCTCGATGTAGAACGGCTTGTCGGAGCGGACCACGTAGTCGACCCATGCGCCGGGAATGTCCACGCGCGGCAGGTCCTTCGGGTCGTCGACGATCTCGTTGACCTGGGCGATCACGATCCCGTCGCGGAACGCCGCCGCCTCGACGAGCGCTGGCGTGTCCTCGGTGCTGGGGCCCGTGTACAGGTTGCCCTGGCGGTCGGCCTTGTAGCCCGCGACCATCACGACGTTCGGCGCCAGGTCGACGTACAGCCGCGCATACAGCTCGATATAGGTGTGCAGGGCGCCGACTTGCAGCGTGCCTTCCTGCAGGAATTGCGAGATGCGCAGGCTTTGCGCGCCGGCATAGGCGAAATCCAGCTTGCTCGCGATGCCGCGCTCGAACAGGTCGAGGTGCTCGGGCAGGCTCACGCTGGGCATGATCATGTGCAGCTGCCGGACGCGGTCCGGGTCGACCTGGACGAGGGCGCGGGCGAGGAAGTCCGCCTGCTTCTGGTTGTTCCCCTCGAGGACGACGCGGTCGCCGGTCGCGAGCAGCAGTTGCAGCGCGTCGACGATGCGCTCGCTGTCCAGGACGGGGCCGTCGGCCAGGTGGCTCACTGCCGCCATCCGGCGCGCTTTTTCGCGGCGCCGCGTATCCCACTGGCGCGGGGCGGGCGTGGTGCTTTCCATGTTGTCTCCTTTGTATGGAACGTCAGCACCAGATTAGGCGGCACCCGGCATCCGTTCAATCAACGCGATGCGCGAATGTTTACTCTCAAGTTAATGATTGCGGTATGCTCGAAGAGGGAGCCGCGCAATGATCGATGAAGAGATTACCTTAAAGAAATTGGAAGTGTTCCTGGCGTTCATGCGCCTGCACAGCCTGGCGCGCGTGTCGGAAGAGCTGGGCATGAGCACCGTGAGCGTCCACCGCGCGCTGCATTCGCTGGAAGAGGGCTTGCGCTGCCCGCTGTTCCGGCGCGAGGGCCGCAACCTGGCGCCGCTGCCGGCGGCCTACGCATTCGCCAGGCACGCCCAGCGCGCCGTCAACGAGACGGAGGAGGGCGTGCGCAAGGTGCGCGAAATGGCGGGGTTCGCCGGCGCGCGCCTGAAGATCGGGTCGCTGTATTCACTCACCTTGCGCTGCATCCCGCAACTGCTCATGGGCCTCAAGCTGCGCCGGCCGGAGCTGCAGATCGACCTCACCCTGGGCTCGAATCAGGAATTGCTGCGCGGCCTGGACGAGGGCCGGCTGGACGCCATCGTCATCGGCCTGCAGGCGCCCATCGACGACGCACAACTGCTGGCCGTGCCGCTGTTCGAGGACGAGATCCGCCTGGCGGCGCCGCTCGGCTCGCCGTACGCGGACCGGGGCCACGTGGACCTGCGCGACCTGCACGGCGAAAAATTCATCACGCTGGGCGGCGGCTTCGTTACGTCCGACAGCTTCGACCACGCGTTCCGCCAGGCGGGCTACACGCCGGAAACGATCATGCGCGTGGGCGACATCTTCTCGCTGATCAACCTGGTGAGCGGCGGC
Source organism: Massilia sp. P2_C2 (assembly GCF_056404615.1). Taxonomy (NCBI): domain Bacteria; kingdom Pseudomonadati; phylum Pseudomonadota; class Betaproteobacteria; order Burkholderiales; family Oxalobacteraceae; genus Massilia; species Massilia sp. P2_C2. Next base: position 7,579 of record NZ_JBFUDR010000137.1, read on the forward strand.
ATGGGCTACAGCCTGCTGCCCGGCCGCGTGGCCGAGTTCAGCACGCGCATCCAGCTGATTCCCCTCGATGCGCCGTATGCGTCGCACCAGACCATCAGCCTCCTGCTGTCCAAGAGCCGCGAGCGCGATCCGAACCTGCTGGCGTTGGCGGCCGAATGCCGCATGTACGGCAAGGGCCGGCCGCTGGGCGGTTAGCCGGCCGCGCGGATGCGGGCGGCGGCTGCGGGGACGGATGCGGCGGCCGGCAGGCAGCCCAGGCCTTCCAGCGTGCGCTCGACGGCATCGTCCAGCGGCGTGTGCGGTTCCGCGCCGAGGAAAGCGGCGAGGCGGGCGTTGTCCATGCGTACGCTCTCGCGCCACAGGTAGCGCATTTCCCACAACTCGCGCAGCGTTTCATTGAACGGCGTCGCCAGCCTCACGAGCCACCACGGAAAAGCGGCGACTTTGGCCGATCCGCCGCGGCGCGCGACGACGCGGCGGATCGCGGCGCACATCGCGCTGCCGTCCGTGTCCCAATGTCCGGCCATGTGGAAGCGCGCAAAGTGCGGCAACTCTGCGCGCCGCTCGATCAGCGCGGCCATCGTCGCGGCCACGTCGGGCAGGTACGCCCACTGGTGGCCGACGCCGGGCAGGTTCGGATTGGCGATGCGGCGTACCGGCCGGCCCGGCTTGATCATGCCCTGCGCGAACCAGCTGTTGCCGAGGTGGGGACCGAAGAAGTCGCCCGCGCGCACGATGAGCACGCGTCCACCCCGCGCCGCGTGCTCCTGCAGCATGGATTCCATGCGCACCCGCATTGCGCCCTTGCGCGTGGCGGGATGCTGGGGCGCGTCTTCGGCGATCAGCGGGAAGGCGTCGGGACCGTAGTTGTAGACGGTGCCGGGCAGGACGATCAGCGCATCGTTGGCGGAGGCCGCGGCGAGCGTGTTGTCCAGCATGCGCGGCACCAGAGTGTCCCAGTCGTGGTAGCCCGGCGGGTTCACGGCGTGGACGATCACGCTGCAGCCCTGGGCCGCGCGCAGCACGTCGGGACCGTGCAGTGCGTCGCCTGCGAGCCAGGCGATGCCGTCGGCGTCCACCATCTCGCGCGCCAGGCCGCGCTTCAGCCCCCGTACCTGCCAGCCCGTGCGCACCAGCCGGCGTGCCACCTCGCCACCGATGCCGCCGCTCGCGCCCAATACCAGTGCCGTCGCCATGTCGTTCTCCCTGTCGGTTATTGAAAGTGTTGACAGCGTAACGGTCTGTCTGGTGCAATGGAATTGCATATCACTTACCATTAGCTATACATTTTTGTAGAACCATGGCGTCCAACATCGAATGGGAGTTGTACCGCGCCTTCCTCGGCGTGCTGCGCGAAGGCTCGCAGTCCGGCGCGGCGCGCGCGCTCGGCGTGGCGCAGCCCACGGTCGGGCGGCACGTGGCGGCGCTGGAGGCGGCGCTCGGGATCGTGCTGTTCACGCGCTCGCAGACGGGCCTGCTGCCGACCGGGGCCGCACTGGCGCTGCGCGCGGATGCCGAGGCGATGGAGAGCACGGCCGCCGCGTTGGAACGGAAGGCGTCGGGGTTCCGCGACGGGATGGATGCCGTCCGGGGCACGGTGCGGATCAGCGTCAGCGAGGTCGTCGGCATCGAAGTGATGCCGGCCATCGTGGCCGACCTGGCGCGGCGCCATCCGGCGCTGGAGGTGGAACTCGTGCTGTCGGACCGCGTGCACGACCTGTTGCAGCGCGAGGCCGACGTCGCCGTGCGCATGACGGCGCCGCGCCAGGAACAGCTGGTGGCACGCCGTGTCGGGTCCGTCGAATTGGGCATGCACGCCAGTGCGGACTACATCGCCCGCTGCGGAATGCCCGCCACCGTGGCCGACCTGGCGGCGCATACGGTGATCGGCCACGACCGCGAGACGCCGTTCCTGCGCGCGGCCGCGAAATCGTTGCCGGGCCTGTCGCTCGACCAGTTCACCGTGCGCACGGACAGCAACACGGCCCAGCTGGCGCTGATGCGGGCCGGCGTCGGGCTGGGCGTCTGCCAGGTGCAGCTAGCCGCGCGCGCACCGGCCCTTGTGCGTGTGCTGGCGGACGCGTTGGCCCTTCGGCTCGACATGTGGGTCACGATGCACGAGGACCTGCGCGCCAGTCCGCGTTGCCGCGTCGCGTTCGATGCGCTCGTGGCCGGGTTGGAGGTGTATGTCGGCGAGGGTCAGCCAGCGTAGGCGCGCGCGCCGGGCACCGTCAGCGTGACGGCCGTTCCGAGACGCGGACCGCTGCAGATCTCGAGCCGCGCACCGATCCGCGCGGCGCGTTCGCGCATGCCGACGAGGCCCCAGTGGCCGCTGCGCGCGCCGTCGCGCCGCACCGGCTCGGGCAGGCCGCGGCCATCGTCGGCCACGCACAGGACGAGTGCACGGCGGCCGTATTCCAGTGTCACGCCAAGGCGCGCCGCGTGGGCATGGGCGAATGCGTTGCGCAGGGCTTCGCGCGCGATTTCCGCGATCTCGTCGGCGACCGGTGCGAGCAGGGCGCGGCGCTCGCCGGTCACGTGCAGGTCGACGGCGAGCGCGCCGCGCGCGATCTTCAGCTTCGCGATCGTGTCCGCCAGGACGTCTTCCAGCACGTGGGCGTCGCCGGCGCGCAGATCCTGCAACTGGTCGCGGCCTTCGCCGATGGCCAGGCTGGCGTCGTCCAGCACGTGTTCCAGCTGCCTGCGTGCGCCATCGTCCGTCGGCAGGGTGGCGGCGACGGCGTCCACGCGCAGCACGAGGCCCTGCACGGTCTGCAGGAACGTGTCGTGCAGGGTACGCGCGATGCGTTCGCGCTCGGCCGTCCTGACCTGCAGCCGCTCCGTCAGGCGGCGCGTCACGTAGCGCATGCGGTAGCGGTAAAGAAGCACGCCGAGCAGGACGAGCGCGCCGGCGCAGGCGAGCCGGAACCACGTGGTCTGCACGAGCGTCGGCGCCACGCGCAGCGGCAGCGTGGCGACGACATCGCCCGCTACGCCGTCCTCGTTCACGGCGCGCACGCGGAACACGTAATCGCCCGGGCCGACGTTCGTGTACGTGGTCGCACGGCGGGTGCCGCCATCGAGCCACGCGCCGTCGACGCCGTCGAGCCGGTATTCGAAGCGCACGCGCTCCGGCATGCGCAGCGCCGGCGCCGTGTACTGGATGCGGAAATGGTCGGCGCCCGCCGGCAGTTCGATCTTCCCGCGCGCCGGCCAGGTGCGGTTGCCCGCCTCGACGCCGAGGACGATGGCCTGTGGCGGCACGCGGTTGCGGCGCAACTGCGCCAGGTCGAGGCGCGCGACCCCACCGGAGGCCGTCAGCCACACATTGCGGCCGTCGGCGCTGACCATGCCGGGCCAGCGGTTCTCGAAGGCCGCGCGGCCGGGATAGCCGTCCAGCGCATCGAACAATTCGTAGCGCAGCGGCAGGTCCGGATTTCGCATGGCCTGGCGCCAGTCGGCGGCGCGTACGTGGACGAGGCCCGCAAAGCCGTTCAGCCAGCGGTCGCCGTCCGGCGTGACGACCATGCCGGACAGGTTGCGCAGGACGCCCGGGTCGCGGGTGCGCAGCGGGCGCAGCACGCCCTCGCGCAGCACGGCGCCGCCGCCAGCGCCGCTGACGAACAGCGGGTCGCCGGGGAACATATTGCTGGCCATGCCGATGGGGTCGAGGGAGTAGGTCGTAAGTTGGTCGTCGAGGTGGTGGACCAGCTTGCCGTCGCCCGTGGCGAACCAGTTGCCGGCGCGGCCGGACGTCGCCGACTGGTAGATCTTCGGCGGCAGGTTGAATGCCGCGCGCGGCAGCCAGCGGCCATCGCGCCAACCGATCAGTGCGGTCTCGGGCGATGCCGTCCACAGGACCTTGCCGTCGTCCAGGAAGCCTATCAGGTGATGGTCGCGCGGTTTGCCGTCCGGGCCGGGCGGCAGCGGAATCTCCAGGGTGCTGGCGCCGCGGCGGCGCCAGACGCTGCGCTTGCCGCCGAGGAGCACGGTGCCATCCTGGCCGTTCCTGATCACGCTGATCCAGGGCCCCGGTACGACGGCCGGTGCCGCGTCGGGCGCGAGGCGCCACAGGGTGCCGGTCTGGATGTCGGCCGCCAGCACGCTGTCTCCGTCGGTGGCCAGGCTGTAGCGGGCACCGTTGCCGGGCAGGCCGGTCGTGAGGAAGCGGTTGCGGCGGAAGCGGTCCAGCCCGTTTTCCGTCGCCACCCAGATGTCGCCCTCGCGGTCTTCCAGCACGGCGACGGCGTCCTGGCCCGACACCTGCGACGGTGCCGTTACGCGTTCCGTGATCGCCGGGCGCACCGGCCAGCGGGTTTCCGTGCGCTGCGCCGCGTTCGGCACGCGGCACACGGTTCGCGGACATTTCGGCAGCCAGAGCGCGCCGTCCGCGCCGAACTGCCCGCCCGCGCGCGATTCCGCTGCGGAAAACGTGGCCGGGCGCCCGGCGCCGGTGACATCCACGAGGCGCATGGTACGGTCCGCCGCCATCTGCCACAGGCGTCCGTCCGGGGCCAGCAGCGGCAAGCCGGGTGTGGCCGTCACCTGGACGAAGCGGCCTGCGGACCGGTCCAGGCGCCAGGCACCGCTGTCGTTGAACGCCCACAAGCGGCCCGCGCCGTCGGCGACGAGGCTCTGGATACTCGCGCTGACCCATCCTGGTCCGGTGGGCACGACCTGCCAGCGGCCGCCGACGAGATGCATCACGCGCGTGTTGAGGCTCCACAGGCTGCCGTCCGCATCCACCGCCAGCGCGCCCGCGTTGTCGACCGGCGATGGTTGCGGCGGCAAGTCTTCGAACCGGCCGTCCGGATGCAGCACGGAGATGCCTTCCGCGAAGTAGGCGATGACCAGGTCGCCGTTCGGCGCGGCCCGTAAGGCGTAGATCAGGTCGCGCGTGCGCACGCGCACCGGCGGCAGCGGATAGCGCTCGAAGCGCAGTCCGTCGAAGCGGTACAGTCCGTCGATGGTGCCGAGCCACAGCCAGCCGTCGCGGGTCTGCGCCATCGTCTGGATGCCGGGCGGCGCGCCGTCGGACGCCGTCCATTGGGTGTGGTGATAGTCGGCGAAGCCTCCGGTCGCGGCGGTGGCGGCCGGTGCGCCGATGGGCAGCGCGGCGGCGAGCATGGCCGCGAGACGATGGCGGAGCCTCATGGCGGCGCGGTCAGAGATCGATGAAGCCGCGTTGGACGGCCAGCGTGACGGCGTGCGCCCGGTCGTTGGCGCCCAGCTTCACGAGGATCGCGCTCATGTGCGTCTTGACCGTCGTCTCGCCGATGCCCAGCTGTTCGCCGGTCGCCCGGTTCGAATGGCCGACGGCGGCGAGGCGCAGGACGTCGAGTTCGCGCGGCGACAACGCGTCGCCGGCATAGTGGATCGCCACCTCGCGCCGCAGCGCCTGGGGCAGGACGTGCGAGCCGGCGTGCACCTCGCGCACCGTGGCCGCCAACTGGCGGCCCGGTACGTTCTTCAGCAGGTAGGCCGACGCGCCGGCCTTGAGGGCGGCCGCGATGCGGGCATCGCCGTCATAGGTCGTGAGCACGACGAGCCGCGCGCCCGGATGCAGGCTGCGGATGGCGCGGATCGCTTCCAGGCCGTCCTTGCCGGGCATCTGCAGGTCGATGAGCGCCACGTCCGGACGCAGCCGGGTGAACAGGTGGATCGCTTCGTCGCCGTCGCTGGCCTGGGCGACGACCTCGATGCCGCCGTGCGCGGTGAGCGATGCGGCGATGCCTTCTCGCATCATCGGATGGTCGTCCGCGATCAGAACGCGCAGCGGCAGGGTGGTGGCAGGGTTCATGCGGGGAGGGTGAGCATGGTAACGATGCCGATTGTAAAACATTTATGATAGCGTTTGTCAATATGGCTGGATCAGTCCCCTGCGGGCCGCCACGCAGGCCGCCTCCGTCCGGCACGACACATCCAGTTTCGACAGGATGTTGTTGACGTGGTATTTGACTGTCCCGACGCCGATGTTCTCCGTGCGCGCAATCATCTTGTTGCTCAGGCCGGCCGCGAGGTGGGCGAGGATTTCCAGCTCGCGCCGCGACAGGCGGTTGGCATCCACGCGCGTCGCCAGCTTCTCGGCCAGGCCCGGTGCGAGGTAGCGGCGGTTGGCGGCGACCTGGCGCACGCAGTGCAGCACCTCGTCGAGGCCGGACTGCTTGAGGAGATAAGCGCTTGCGCCCGCCAGCAGGCCGCGGTGCACGTCCTCGTCGCCGTCGTACGTGGTGATGATGACGATGCGGGCGTCGGGGACGAGCGCGCGGACCTTGCGGATCGCCTCGATCCCGCCGCCCCCCGGCATGTTCAGGTCGACGAGCATGACGTCCGGCCGCAGGCGCAGGTACAGATCGACGGCTTCCACGGCATCGCCCGCTTCGCCCACGAGCGCGAGCGCCGGCTCGGCGCGAATCAGCGCCGCGAGTCCGGCCCGGATCAGAGGATGGTCGTCGGCGACCAGCAGCCTGATGGGATGCGCGTCATCCATGGTGCGCCTCGTCGCCGCGCGGCAGCGCGAAGCCGGCCGTGCAGCCGTGGCCGGGATTGGCGGCCAGCCAGAGACGGCCGCCGTGTGCGTCGACGATGGTGCGGCAGATCGCCAGGCCCAGTCCGAGTCCATGCGCCTTCGTCGTCACGAGCGGATCGAATACGCGGTCCGCCGCGGCTGCATCGAGGCCGCCGCCGTTGTCGTGCACGGTGACGACGACCGTGCCGTCCGCGCCCGGCCGGGCGCGCAAGGTGAGCCGGCGCGGCCGGCCGTCCACGGCGCGCAGCGCGTCGATGGCATTGCCGACGAGGTTGCGCAGTACYTGGCGCAGCTGCACCGGATGCGCCCGCACCGTGCGCGCGGCGGGGGCGATCGCCACGCGGCAGGCGACGGCGTTGCCTTGCAGGTCGGCGGCGTAGCCGGCCAGGACATCGTCGACGGCGTCGTCGAGTGCGCATGGGACGGGGGCAGGCGTGCGCGGCCCGGCCAGCGCGCGCACGCCGTGCACGATGGCGCTGGCCTGGCGCGATGCCGTGAGCACGGCGCACAGCGCGGCCCGGGCTTCCGCGGGCGCCTGCGCGCGTTCGATGCAGAGCAGCGCGGCCTGGGCGTGCAGCGTGATGGCGGCCAGCGGCTGGTCGACTTCGTGCGCGATCGACGCGGCCAGCTGGCCGATCGTGGCCAGGCGCGCCTGCCGCTCGGGGTCCAGGCAGGCCGCCAGTGGAGGCGGGTGGGTGGTCATGGGCTGCTCCTCGTCCGGTGGTCGGCGGCGCGGACGGAAATGTCGCGCCGCCGGGTGCATTGTCGGGACGAAGGCGGGCCGGGTCCAGCTATACGAACGGATATGCGTGCCCGTCAGGCGGCAGTCAGCCCTGTTCCGTGCGCTGCGCCAGGTGCTGGACGACGAACCAGCTTTGCAGTTCGTTGGCGCGCACCACCTGGCTGACGATCAGGTCGTTGCTGCCGTCGTCGCCGGCTTCCGCGGCCGCGCGCGCCAGCGGACGGGCGTCGAGCAGGATCGTCTCGTGCGCGGCGGCCAGCCGCTCCAGCTGCGCGTGCGCCGACTCGCGGCCGCGCGGCGCGCGTGCGATCGACGATTCGTCCGCCACGTCGCCGGGCAGCGCGAACGTGACGCCGCCCAGCGTCTGGATGCGTTCGGCGAGGGCATCCATGATCGTGACCTGCTCGTCGTAGTGCTTGTCGAACAGCAGATGGAGTTCGTAGAACGTGGCGCCGGACGTCTGCCAGTGCGCTTTCTTGTAGGCGTCGCGCAGCGCCATCGTGTGCGCCAGCAGGCGGTTCAGGGCGCGCACGCTCTGTGCGCGGATCTGTTCGTGCAGACCGATACGTACGGGCGCGAGCGCGCCGAATGCCTGTACGACGCCGGATTCGTCGGGGGTGGTGTGTTTGTCCATGGTGACCTCGCGATGGGATGACATGGCGAGTCTAGCGGCAGGGCGCCGCGCGGACACTGGTCCTAAGGCCAGGAGGGAGAAGTCAGACGGCGGCGCCGGGCGGCAGCGCGCGGCCGCCGCGGCGGCGGCGGGCCACGCCGAGCGCGCCCAGACCCAGCACGAGCAGCGCGGCCGTGCCAGGCAGCGGGACGTGCACGTTCATTGCCAGGCCTTCGATGATATCGTTCTGGCAGGTCTCGCCCCAGTGCATCGCGAACGAGCTGTAATCCAACAGTTCGGAGCCGCTCAGGTTGATCGTGAACGAGAGGCTTTTTGCGACGGAGTTGACGGTCCACACACCGGCCAGGCCGGTGTCCTTGACGGTGGCCGACTTGGTGTTCACCGCCGTTTCCTCGTTCTCGCGGTAGCATGATGTGCCGCAACTGATGTAGCTGTTCGAGTTGATGATGTTCGACGCATTGGTCGCGCCGTTCAGTGCATACAGCTTGAACGTGCCGCCCGTATTGCTCCAGCGGTTGTCGAGCGCGAGGCCGTAGTCCCAGACGGTCCCCTTGGTCGCGTTGTCCGTCGCGTAGTGGTCGGCGCTCGAGCCGGCAGCGTTCCACGTGTCGGACAGGAACACGTCGCCGTAGCCGATGCCCTTGTTCGTCTTGTTCGCGAGCGGATC
>NZ_JBFUDR010000138.1:0-16089 GCF_056404615.1 Massilia sp. P2_C2
ATCTGTTCCCGACGCTGGGCAACGAAGGCACGCTGACCGCCTTCTACGGTGCCCCGCGTACCGTGCAGGGAACGGTCGAGTACCGCTTCTGATCCGCCGCCCGCGGCGCGGCCATCCGGCCGTGCCGCGGTGGGCCCCGCCTCGGCGGCGGCCCTCTACCGAATCGAATGACAGGATATTCCCAGCGTGCCCAACTACACCCCCATCCGCTACACCAGCAACGACGGCCTGACGCTGCATGCGCGTGATTATCCCGCAACAGCCGGCACGCCGGCGCGCCTGCCCGTGATCTGCATCCACGGCCTGACGCGCAACGCGGCCGACTTCGACGAATTCGCTCCACTCGTCGCGCGCCAGGGCCGGCGGGTGCTGGCGCTCGACGTGCGCGGACGGGGCGAATCGCAGCGCGATCCGAATCCCGACAATTACAACCCCAAGGTGTACGCCGACGACGTCACCCGGCTGATGGCCGACCTCGGCATTCCGCGCGCCGTTTTCGTCGGCACGTCGATGGGAGGAATGATCACGATGCAGGTGGCGGCGCAGGACATCGCCCTCGTGGCCGCCGCCGTGCTGAACGACATCGGCCCCGTGATCTCGGCAAACGGCCTGGCCCGTATCGCCGGCTACACGGGCAAGTCCGCCGCCGTGGACTCGTGGCGGGACGCCGCGTGCTATGTGCGCGGCATCAACGCATGTGCCTTCCCGGACAATGAAGATGCCGAATGGGACAAATGGGCCCGCCGCGCGTTCGCGCCGGACGCTGCCGGCCGGCTGGCGCCACGCTACGATCCGAACATTGCCATCGCCCTGCAAACCGGTAAACTCAGGCCGACGTCGCTGTCCCTGCGGCTGGCATTCCGCAAGCTCGCGCGCGAACGCCCGGTCATGCTGGTGCGGGGCGCGCTATCCGACCTGCTGGAAGAACGCCAGACCGCGTGGATGCGGCGTGCGGCCCCGACGATGCAATACGTCGAGGTGCCGAACGTGGGCCATGCGCCGATGCTGACCGAGCCGGTCGCGCTGGACGCGATCCTCGAGTTCCTGGCCCAAGTGCCCTAAAAAACAACGCACGCATGACGTAGGGTGGGCATTTGAGGCCGGGTGGCCTCAAATGAAACGTGCCCACCATCCCACAAGGAGACGAGATGAAACGCACGATCAAACCCCTCCCCTTCGCGCTGTTCGCCGCCTTCGCCATGACGGCGACCGGCACCGCGCTGGCGGCCCCCGACCTGAAAGTGGCCCTCATCGCCGGCAAGACGGGCCAGCTGGAATCCTATGCCAGGGAAACGGAAACCGGCTTCATGCTGGGCCTCGAATACCTCACGGGCGGCAAGATGGAGATCAACGGCCGCAAGCTGAAGGTGATCGTCAAGGACGACCAGGGCAAGCCCGACCTCTCGCGCACGCTGCTGGCCGAAGCCTATGGCGACGACAAGGCCGACATCGCCGTCGGCACCACGTCGTCCGGTGCCGCGCTGGCGATGCTGCCGGTGGCGAAGGAATACAAGAAGGTGCTGATCGTCGAGCCGGCCGTGGCCGACGAGATCACGGGCGCGAAGTGGAACAAATACATCTTCCGCACGGCGCGCAACTCCATGCAGGACGCGCTGGCCGCGGCCTCCACGCTGAAGAACGGCAGCGTCGCATTCCTCGCACAGGACTACGCATTCGGCCGCGACGCGATCAAGGCCGGCAAGGAGGCGCTGGCCGCCACCGGCAGCAAGGCCACCGTCGTGCACGAGGAATACGCCCCCGCCGCCGCGACCGACTTCACCGCGCCCACGCAGCGCCTGTTCGACGCCCTGAAGGACAAGCCGCAGCCGCGCGTGCTGGCGATCGTCTGGGCCGGCCCGAACCCGATGAACAAGATCGCCGACATGAAGCCGGAACGCTACGGCATCTCGCTGGCCCCGGGCGGCAACATCCTGCCCGTGATGAAGACGTGGAAGGCCTACGCCGGCACGGAGGGCACGATCAATTACTACTACGGCTTCCCGAAAAACAAGATGAACGACTGGCTCGTGGCCGAGCACACGAAGCGCTACAAGGTTCCGCCCGACATGTTCACGGCGGGCGGCATGGCGGCGGCGGCGGCAGTCGTGGCGGCCCTGCAGAAGGTCCCGTCCGGGAACGGCGACCAGCTCGTGACGGCGATGGAAGGCATGTCGTTCGAGACGCCGAAGGGCATCATGACCTTCCGCAAGGAAGACCACCAGGCGCTGCAGCCGATGTACCACTTCCGCATCAAGAAGGACCAGAAGAACGAATGGGACCTTTTGGAACTGGTGCGCGAAATCCCGGCCAGCGAGCTGCCGCTGCCGGTCCGGAACAAGCGCTGAGATGACCTCCCCCGGTTCCTCACCGTCGCCCGTGCCCACGCTGGCCACGCGCGACCTGACCATCCGCTTCGGCGGCCACGTGGCCGTCAACGCGGTGACGGCCGAGTTTTACCCGGGCACGCTGACCGTGATCGTCGGCCCGAACGGCGCCGGCAAGACGACCTACTTCAACCTGGTATCGGGCCAGCTGGCGGCGACGTCCGGCAGCGTGCAGGTGCGTGGCCAGGACGTCACCCGCCTCGGCCCCGCGCGCCGTACGCGCCTGGGCGTGGGCCGCGCGTTCCAGCTGACGAATCTGTTCCCGCATCTCACCGTGCTGGAAAACGTGYGGCTGGCCGTGCAGAGCCGTGCCGGCATCGGCATGAGCATGCTGTCGCTGTGGTTCGGCCACCAGGAAGTCATCCAGCGCGCCGAGCACTACCTTGAGCGCGTCGCGATGATCACGAAGCGCGGCACGCTGGTCGGCACGCTGTCGCACGGCGACCAGCGCAAGCTCGAGGTGGCGATCCTGCTCGCGCTGGAACCGCAGATCCTGATGTTCGACGAACCCACGGCCGGCATGAGCGTGGACGAGGTGCCGGTCGTGCTCGACCTGATCCACCAGGTCAAGACAGAGCGCGACAGGACGGTGCTGCTCGTCGAGCACAAGATGGATGTCGTGCGGGCGCTGGCCGACCGCATCATCGTGCTGCACAACGGCACGCTGGTGGCGGATGGCCAGCCGGCCGACGTGATGCAATCGAAAATCGTGCAGGAGGCCTATCTTGGCACACCCGAACCCGCATGACGTCCCGAGGACGACGCTGCCCATGAGCGAACCCATGCTGACGCTGTCCGGCGTCCACACCCACATCGGCCAGTACCACATCCTGCAGGGCGTCGACCTGGTCGTGCCGCGCGGCGGCCTGGCCGTGCTGCTGGGGCGCAATGGCGCCGGCAAGACGACCACCTTGCGCACCATCATGGGCCTGTGGAAGGCCAGCCGCGGCACGATCACGTTCGACGGCCGCGACATCACGAAGCTGTCCACACCCGACATCGCCCGCGCCGGCATCGCGTACGTCCCGGAAAGCATGGCCGTGTTTTCCGAACTGACGGTGCGTGAAAACCTGTACCTCGCCGCCCGCAACGGCCCGCTGGACGCGGCGCGCGTAGACTGGATCTGCGGCTTCTTCCCCGCGCTGAAGAAATTCTGGAACTACCCGGCGGGGAATTTGTCGGGCGGCCAGAAGCAGATGGTGGCCATCGCGCGCGCGATCGTCGAACCGAAGCAGTTGCTGCTCGTCGACGAACCGACCAAGGGTCTGGCACCCGCCATCGTGCAAAGCCTGATGGCGGCATTCCGCGACCTCAAGGACACGAGCACGACCATCCTGCTCGTCGAACAGAATTTCAATTTCGTGCGCACGCTCGGCGACAGCGTGAGCGTCATGGACGACGGCCACGTCGTCCACGCGGGCCTGATGCACGACCTGGCCGACGACGAGGCCTTGCAGCAACGCCTGCTGGGCCTCTCGCTCGACTCCCACCAATGAAAAAGGAACCTCGAAAAACCGTAGCGAGCGGCCGCAGTTGCGGTGGCAGACGCCGAGTCCGAGAAGCGCAGCTGTACGAAAGTACAGCGAGCATCGCAGGGCTAGGCGCCCCCACCGAAATGCAACGCGCAGTAGGTTTTTCGAGCTTCCGGAACAGGACAACGATGAGTGCAACTTTACCGATCGCCCATGCGGATGCGCCGCTGCTGCTGGTGCCGGCCGTCGTGCTGGCGGCGCTGCCCTTCATGAGCTTCCCCACGTGGATCACCCTGACGGTGGCCGGACTCGCGATGGGCATGATGATCTTCATTATGGCCAGCGGCCTGACGCTGATCTTCGGCCTGATGAGCGTGCTGAACTTCGGCCATGGCGCGTTCGTGTCCGTCGGCGCGTTCACGGCCACGTACGTGCTGCTGCCCATGCGCGGCTGGCTCGAGACCGATTCACTGCTCGCGAATCTCGGCGTGCTGGGCCTCGCCGTGCTGCTGGCGATGATCGTCACCGCGCTGCTCGGCTGGGCATTCGAACGGGTCGTCATCATGCCCGTGTACGGCCAGCACCTGAAACAGATCCTGATCACGATGGGCGGCATGATCGTGGCCGAACAATTGATCAACGTGATCTGGGGCGCGGAGCAGATCGCCCTGCCGCTGCCGGCCGCGCTGCGCGGCGCCGTGTTCCTGGGCGAGGCCGCGATCGAGAAATACCGGCTGCTGGCGGTCGCCGTCGGCATCGTCGTGTTCGCCACGATGTTCCTCACCCTGAACCGCACGAAGATCGGCCTGCTGATCCGCGCCGGCGTCGAGAACGGCGAGATGGTGGAAGCGCTGGGCTACCGCATCCGCCGCCTGTTCGTCGGCGTCTTCGCGGCCGGCTCCGCGCTGGCGGGCCTGGGCGGCGTGATGTGGGGCCTGTACAAGGAAACGCTGGTGGCGCACATGGGCAGCGAGATCATGGTGCTGACCTTCATCGTCATCATCATCGGCGGTCTCGGCTCCGTCGGCGGCTGCTTCATCGGCTCGCTACTGATCGCGCTCGTCGGCAACTACGCCGGCTTCCTCGCGCCCAAGGTCGCCCTCGTCTCGAACATCGTGCTGATGATCGCCGTTCTCCTGTGGCGCCCGGCCGGCCTGTACACGAAAGGACGTCATTGATGCTGATCCAGCTGCTTTCCGGCGACCTGCCGCGCAGCCGCGCGTTGACGGCGATCCTCGTCGCCATCCTGCTCGGCCTCCTGTGCGCGCCCTTTCTCTTTACCGGTGCACGGCCGCTGAACACGGCGGCCACGATCTGCGTCTACATCGTGCTCGTCGCGTCGTACGACCTGCTGCTGGGCTATACCGGCATCGTCTCGTTCGCCCACACGATGTTCTACGGGATCGGCGCCTATGGCGTCGGCATCGCCCTGGCAAGCGTGGACGAGCCGACGTGGGGCGCGATCGTCATCGGCCTCGCCGCCGCGCTCGCGCTCACCGTCGTGCTGGCCTTCGTCATCGGCCTGTTCGCACTGCGCGTGCGTGCCATCTTCTACGCGATGATCACGCTGGCCGTGGCATCGTCGTTCTCCGTGCTCGCGTCCCAGCTGTCGGACTTCACGGGTGGCGAGGACGGACGCACGTTCAGCGTGCCGGAACTGCTGTCGCCGGGCTATACGCTGATCGAGAACGAGGTGTTCGGACGCAGCATCGACGGCAAACTGATCACGTACTACATCGTGTTCGCAGGCTGTCTCGTGCTGTTCCTGTTCCTGCTGCGCGTCGTGAACTCGCCGTTCGGGCGCGTGCTGCAGGCGATCCGCGAGAACGAGTTCCGCGCGGAGGCCCTCGGCTACCGCACCGTCGTCTACCGCATCTGGGCCAATGTGCTGGGCGCCGTCGTGGCCGCGCTGGCCGGGGCGCTGATGGCCCTGTGGCTACGCTACGTCGGGCCCAAGACGAGCCTCGGCTTCGAGGTCATGACGGACATCCTGCTGATCGTCGTCATCGGCGGCATGGGCACGATGTATGGCGCGGTCGTCGGTGCGGCGCTGTTCATCCTCGCCCAGAACTACCTCAAGACGCTGATGGGCCAGGCGTCCGAGATGCTGTCCGGCGCGCCGCTGCTGGCCGCGGCCCTGCATCCGGACCGGTGGATGCTGTGGCTCGGCGTGCTGTTCATTCTTTCGATCTATTTCTTCCCAATCGGTATCGTCGGCAAGCTGCGGCTGCGCCGTACAACCCACTGATGTCGTAACTCGCGATTTGCGAACGTTTGGTTGGCTCGGGGAGCCCACCCTACGCCCTGTGCGCGGTCACTTTGCACCTCCAATCGCGTCCGTCACCGTTCGCCGTAGGGTGGGCACCCCGTGCCCACCATGCGTCACCACATCATTCCCGCCTCATCGGGCCGCACGATACGCCCGCCGGTCCCGCCCGACAATACCTTCATTTTGTTCAGCCAGTTCGTTAGCTGAAGATCAAAAGTCCTTGTCATTCGACTCATAAGATGGGGCCAGCTATGGCCTCGTCGACCAGCCAGCGCGAGCGGTCCACCATCCTACTGGCTACCATGAAAGGGCTTCCATGAAACCCGTTAAAACCTTGTTTGCGACGGCGGCCTTGACGCTGTCGCTGGCCGCGCTCGGCGCCACCGCCGCGCACGCAGCCGGGGTCGAAGTGCTCAATGAAGGATTCGGCAACGTCGGCGCTCTCAGCGGATGGGCCCAGGTCAACGACAGCATCCCCGTCGGCAACGCCTGGTTCCAGGGTAACCCGGCCATCTTCCCGTCCCAGGCCGGCGCGCCCGATGCCTATGCGGCCGTCGACTTCCTCAGCGCGGTGAACGGCAACGGCAACGTCGACAACTGGCTGATCACGCCCGTCCTCGACCTCTCGGGCACGACGGTGCTGAGCTTCCATACGCGGCACGATGCTCAGCCGGGATTCGACGACCTGCTCGAAGTGCGCTTCGCCTCGGGTACGGGGAGCGGCGCCGCCGGCTTCACCACCTTGCTGACGACGGTCGGCGGCGCGGCCGGCTATCCGACGGACTGGCAGCAGTTCATGGCCACCGTCACGAACAACGGCAGCGGCCGCTTCGCATTCCGCTACGTGGGACCGGCCGATACCCTGAACTATGTGGGCCTCGACACGGTCTCTGTCGTGACGGCGGTGCCGGAACCGGCGACCTGGATGATGCTGGCGCTGGGCCTGGGATTGTTCACCCTGCAGCGCCGCCAGTCGCGTCCTTGAACGGGAGATCGTCATGTCCAGGCAAAAACTGCTTACCATCGGCACGCTGGCGGCCCTGCTGCTGCTGGCCTTCTTTTCCATGCACGCCAGGGCGGCCGGCCAGGAAGGCATGGTCGTCGTGCGCGACGCGCAGACCGGCAAGCTGCGCGCACCCACGGCCGACGAACTGAAGGCGCTGCGCGCGCAAACCCCGTCCGCCGCGCTGACCGCGCCGCGCCAGCCCGCCACCGTGAGCCGGGGCGACGGCTCGCGCGGCGTGCGCCTCGGTGAAAGGAATATGGTCTACGAAGTCGTCACGCGCGGCGCCGACGGCAAGCTGACGCGCGAATGCGTGGAGGGCAGCACCGGCGCCACACACGCGCTCGATCACACCGACGATGCCGCAAAGCACAGCAACCACGGGGAGGATGGCCATGAGACCCGCTGAATCTTCGCGCCTGCAGCAAGTCGCCCTCCAGGTCGCCGGCCTGATTGCCGGCGCGGCGACGGCATGCGCCCTCGCCCTCGGCACCAGCGCGCCCGCGCAGGCCGCCGCCACCATCGTGATCGTCAACCTGAACGCACCCGGCGAAGGCTTCAACGACCCGACCCCCGCCGCACCGGTCGGCGGCAACACGGGCACGACGCTCGGCCAGCAACGCCTGAACGCGTTCCAGCACGCGGCCGACATCTGGGGCGCGACGCTGACGAGCAGCGTGCCGGTCCGCATCGGCGCCTCGTTCATGCCGCTGGCCTGCACCGCGACGAGCGCCGTGCTCGGCTCGGCCGGGGCCAACGAGATCTGGTCCGACTTCCCGAACGCGCCCCGCCCCGCGACGTGGTATCCGAGCGCCCTCGCGAGCAAGCTGGCCAGCGCGGACATCGCGACGCCGGGTGCACCGCACATCATCGCGCGCTTCAACGCGCGCCTGGGCCTGTTTCCCGACTGCCTGCCCGGCTCCGGCTTCTATCTCGGCCTCGACAACGACTTCGGCAACCAGATCGACCTCGTCACGGTCCTGCTGCACGAGTTCGCGCATGGCCTCGGCTTCCAGACCTTCACGGACGACGAGACGGGCGCCGAGATCCAGGGCATGCCGTCGATCTGGGATTACTACCTGCTGAACAACCGCACGGGCAAGTTGTGGGTGGAAATGACGGACGCCGAGCGCGCCGCCTCGGCCGTGACGTGGCGCGGCCTCTCGTGGAACGGCTCCATCGTGACGGCCGCCGTACCGCAGGTGCTGGCGCCGGCCTCGAACCTGGCCGTCAGCGGTGCCGCCGCCGACACGGCCGCGGGTGTGTATCCGGTGGGCGACGCATCGTTCGGCCCGCCGCTGTCCAATCCGCCCGTCGCCGGCCAGCTGATGCCCGTCGTCGACCAGCCCGATGGCACGGGACAAGCGTGCGCCCCGCTGAGCGAACTGAACGCCCTCGCCGTGCATGGCAACGTCGCGCTCATCGACCGCGGCGCATGCGACTTCGTCACCAAGGCCCGCAACGTGCAGGCCGCAGGCGCGCTGGGCATGGTCATGGCCGACAACCAGCCGGGCGACGTGGCCGGCATGAGCGGCAACGATCCTTCCATCACGATCCCGTCCGTGCGCGTCACCCAGGCGGACGGCACCCGGCTGAAGGCCGCACTGCAGCGCCGCTCGCGCACGCAATCGGGCGTCGTCGCCAGCCTCGGCCTCGACCCGACCCGCCTGGCCGGCGCCGACAGCGCGGGACGCATCCTGATGTACACGCCGACCACGCTGTCGCCCGGCTCGTCCGTGTCGCACTACACGACGGAAGCGAAGCCGGACCAGTTGATGGAACCGGCGATCAACAGCGACCTGACGCACCAGGTGACGCCACCGCGTGACCTGACGTTCCCGCTGCTGCGTGACATCGGGTGGTGATCCGGGGTCGTGGGCCAAATAAAAAGGGCCGTTCACCCGAGTGACGGCCCTTCTGTTGCGGTCGCTGGCGCCCGCGTGTGCGCGGCGCCGCCGCGTGTCGATTACTCGCCCTGCGCCGTGAAGGTCTTCACGCCCGCCAGGATCTCGGCCTTGGCCGCGTCCGGGCCTTCCCAGCCTTCGACCTTGACCCACTTGCCCTTTTCCAGGTCCTTGTAGTGCTCGAAGAAGTGCTGGATCTGGCGCAGGGTCAGTTCCGGCACATCCTCGACCTTTTGCAGGTTCGCATAGACCGGCAGGATTTTTTCGACCGGCACGGCCAGGATCTTCGAGTCGCCGCCGGCTTCGTCGGACATCTTCAGCACGCCCAGCGCGCGGCAACGCACGACGACGCCCGGGATCAGCGCGAACGGCGTGATCACCAGCACGTCGCACGGGTCGCCGTCGTCGGCGATCGTGTTCGGGATGTAGCCGTAGTTGCACGGATAGTGCATCGCGGTACCCATGAAGCGGTCGACGAAGATCGCGCCCGATTCCTTGTCCACTTCGTACTTGATCGGGTCGGCGTTCATCGGGATTTCGATGATGACGTTGAAGTCGTTCGGCACATCGCGGCCGGCGTTGACGTTATTCAGGCTCATGGATAGTCCTTGGTTGCTGGGGAAACAATAAAAGGGGCATTATAGCGAATCACCCTGAGCTTGTGCGCCGCACAAGGTTGCCGAGGAACGCCAAACAGCGCCAAAGCGGGCGGCAAACAGCAGCGTGTTGGCCGGCGCCCGACACAATCCAGGCCTTCCGTTGGCCCGCACCCAACCCGGCAAAACCGCAAGGTCCCTCCTCCCCTCCCGGGACGCCGTGCGGCGCGAGCTGGCACGCCCCGTGCTGTATGGATGTCGTGGGCGAGACGCCCGCGCATCCACCAACCAGCGCAGGGGAATCACATGAACATCAACAAGCACATGGAAGTCATCTTCATCACCACGCTCGCCGTCGTCGGCACCGGGTCGTTCCTGGCCGATCGCCTGCCGGAGGCCAAGGCAGCACCGGCCGGGGCTAGCGTCCCGGTCGCCCGCAACATCGGCACGCCCGGTCACCCGGCCGTCGTCATCGTGCGTGCGTCCCGGGAAGCGCGGCGCGCATGAGTGCGGCCATGCGCGGCATCACAACACCGTCGCCAGTGCGCACTGCCGGTAGTGGTTGTCGGCCTCCTCCCGCTGCCCCAGCGCCTCGTGCAGCTGGGCCAGCTTCAGATGGGCCTCGCGCACCATGTGCGGCTCGGTGGCGTCGGACAAAGCCTGCTCCAGGTAGCGCTGCGCCTTGCCCCACAGTTTCTGGCGCAGGCACAGGGAGCCCAGCGTGAGTTCCAGTTCCGGATCGTTCGGATGGGCGCGCAGCCACGTCTCGCAGTTCTCGATCTGCGCCAGCAGCGTGGCGGAGCCTTCCGGCCCGGCCGCTTCGCGATAGGCGCGCACGACGCGCTCGTCCCAACCGGCCTTCAGCGCATCCTCGACGATGCCGCGGGCTTCATCGTGCAGGCCGCGCGCGTTGAAGGCGGCGGCGGCGCGCGCCGCGATGTACGGCTTGACGCGGTCGCTGCCCGGCACCGTGCTCCAGACGCGGCGGACCGATTCGGCGTCGTGGCCGCCCTCGGACAGCAGCGCGTCATAGGCCAGCTCGCGCAGGCGGGCCGACAGCGCCGGATGCAGGGCGTTGCGCTTGTCCAGCGTGCGCACGAGGCGCAGCACTTCCGGCCAGTTGCGCGCCTGCTGGTTGGCCCGCATGGCCCACTGCAGCGCGTGGATGTGGCGCTGGCCGCTGGCGTTCAGTTCCGCCACGGCTTCCAGCGCGCCTTCATGCTTGTGGTCGTCGACGAGGAGTTCCGTGACCGTCATCAGGCGCGCCGTCTTCAGCGACTGGTCGTGCACGATGCCGGCCAGCCAGGCGTCGCGCCGTGCCGGCTCGCGCATGCGGTGGGCGGCACGGGCGCCGATCAGTGCGGCGAGGCCGGCGTTGTCCGGCAGGTCGGCGGCGCGCATGGCGGCCTTCTCCGCCTGGCCGAAGCGGCCTTCGAACAGGGCTTTCAGCGCCTCGCGCAGGCCGCGGTTGGCTTCGCGTTCACGCTTGCGGAAGCGGTACTCGGCCACGCGCCCGGGCATGCCCAGCGTGGCGCGCACGGCCCGCAGGAGGCCGTACAGGACGAGGAACAGCAGGACCGCCAGCACGACGAACAGGTTCAGCGACAGGTCGATCCGGTGCGGCGGATAGAAAAAGACGACGTTGCCGGGATTAAAGCGCGCGGTCACGGCGATGCCGATGGCTGCGGCCATCAGGGCGACTAACCAGAGAAGTAAACGCATCGTTCAGGCCCCGCCGCTCAAGGCTTCGATTTGTAGTTGCGCACGGCGTTCAGGCTCTCCGACAGATCGGGAACGTCGATCGTGACGTTGTTGGCCTGGACCTGGCGCAGCAGCGCCTGCGCGGCCTGCGTGGAGCGCGCCTTCGTGTCGAAGTACTTCACGAGCATCTGCTGGGTCGTGTTCAGGTCGTCGCGGAACGTGCCTTCGTTACGCGACAGCAGCGCCAGACGCGCGTTCAGCAGCCGGAGCTTGAGGTTCTCGCGCACGAAATACGATTCGCTCGGCGACAGCATCAGCGCGTCCGGATTGTCGACCGTGCGCACGCGGATCAGCTGGCGGATGTCGTCCCACATCTCGTGGCTCCAGTTGCGCCAGGTGTCCGTCGCGCGCTGGAGGAAAGTCAGGTTGGCCGCGGGCTTGCCGGCAACCGGCGCCGGATTCACGCGCGGCGGCGCGATCGGCTCGGCCGGCTTTTCATCCGACAGCAGCGGCAGGTTGTCGATCTGCGAGATGACGTTGTCCAGGCGCAGCGCGATGCCGGGCTGGTCGACGGACGGCAGCGCCTTCAGCTTGTCGATGTCGCGCGCGATGGCGCGGCGGATCGTGATGAATTGCGGCTTGTCCGAGCGCGACAGCGAGCGGTCCGCGTTCTGCAGCGCGATCAGTGCGCCCTGCACGTTGCCCGCCAGTTGCAGTTGCTGGCTCGCGGTGGACAGCACCTGCTCGATCTCGGACAGCGCCCACTCGTCGCGGTTCTTCGAGATGTCCTGGTACATCTGCTCGAGCGCGGCCTGCTGGCTCTGCGCCTCGGTCTGGCGGGTTTCCAGCACGCCGACCTTCACCTGCAATTCCTTGGCGGCCTCCTGGATTTCGCGCACGGTCTGCGCGGTCTCGGCATTCGAGGCATTGTCCTTTTGCAGGGTACGCGCGACGTCCTCGCGCAGCTTGTTGAAACGGGTATGCGTGGACCAGGTCTGCATGGCCAGCAGCACGGCCAGGGCCAGGATCGCCACGTTCTGCGGCTTCTGCAGCAGCCCGCCCAGGCCCGAGGTTTCGGGGACGCGGGGCTCGCCGGGGCCGGCGGGCGCCGGGGTGACGTAGGTCTCCGGCGGAACGACCGGCCCGCCCATGTTTGGTTTTTCTGGATTGTTGGGCAATTCGTTCATGCTCGTGATTGTAACGCGGCAAGCAGCCGCTCGTCGCCGGACCCGGTGAGGGTCACGGCGTTGAAACCGAGTGCAGATGCCGTTTCGGCGATGCGGGCATGCGGCACGATCAGGTGTTGTTGTTGCAATTTTGCCACACTTGCCCCGCCATCAAGCTGGGCGACGAGGCCGGCCAGCCCCCGCAAGGCTTCGGAGCTCGTGATTATCCAGTCGTTCGGCGCGTCCAGCAAGGCGCGTAACGACGCCGCCAGGTCCGCATTCAGCGACGGGACGGCGCGGCGGTACGCGGCGACCGTCTCCACGTCGACACCGGCCGCGCGCAAGGCGTCCGGCAACACCTCGCGTCCCGTCTCACCGCGCACGACGAGCACCTTGCGCCCGCGCAGCGCGCCGGTATCGAGCGCCTGCAACAGGTGTTCGGAATCGCTGCGGGCCGGATCGCGCGGCGCGTGGATGCGGTAGCGTTCGCCCTCGATGCCGTGGCGCGCGAGTGCGGCCCGGCTGCCCTCGCCCACGACGGCCAGCGCCACCTCGGGCGGCCAGGCCGCGACGTGGGCGAACGCGGCGTCGACGGCGTTCGGCGACACGAACGCGACGAGCGCATAGCGCGTAATGTCAGCGAGCGCGGCACGCAACGGCGCCTCGTCGGCCAGCGGAGAAATGTCCAGCAATGGCAGGATCAGCGGTGTGCGGCCGAGCGCCGCCACCGCGCGGGCCAGCGGCTCGGCCTGCTGGCGCGGACGAGTGATGACGACCGTGTCAGGCATCGCCCGCGGAAGCCGCCTTGCATTCGGCCAGGATGCCGGCCGCATCCTGCTGGGCCAGTTTCTGCGCCACCTGCTCGCCGACGGCTGCCGGCAGCGCCGCCGGGCCGCTGGCGTCGGCAAAGGCGCTGCGCCGGCCGTCCGGCGTCGCGACCATCGCACGCAGGTGCAGCGTGTCGCCATCCACGGTCGCGTGCGCCGCCAGCGGAATCTGGCAGCTGCCGCCGAACACCTGCGATACCTTGCGCTCGGCCTGCACGGCCTGCGCCGTCGCCGTATGGTTCAGTGGCGCCAGCAGCGCGCGCAGGTCGAACCCGGCCTTGTTATCGGACAGGATCTCGATCGCCATCGCGCCCTGCCCTGCGGCCGGCAGGCTGTCCTCGGGTTCCAGGTAGGCGCGGATGCGGCGC
This sequence comes from Massilia sp. P2_C2, assembly GCF_056404615.1. Lineage (NCBI taxonomy): Bacteria > Pseudomonadati > Pseudomonadota > Betaproteobacteria > Burkholderiales > Oxalobacteraceae > Massilia > Massilia sp. P2_C2. Next base: position 13,691 of record NZ_JBFUDR010000138.1, read on the forward strand.
GTGAGGCCGAGGCGCTTGAGGCCGGCGGCGGCGAGGATGATGGCGGCGTAATCGCCACGGTCGAGCTTGCCGAGGCGCGTGTCGAGGTTGCCGCGCAGCGGCTTGATCACGAGTTGCGGATAGCGCGCCGCGATCAGCGCCTGGCGACGCAGGCTGCTCGTGCCCACGATGCTGCCGGCCGGCAACGCGGCGAGGCTGTCGAAATCATTCGAGACAAACGCGTCGCGCGGGTCTTCGCGCTCGAGGATGGCGGCCAATTCAAAGCCTTCCGGCAATTCCATCGGCACGTCCTTCAGGGAATGGACGGCCAGGTGGGCGCGGCCGTCGGCCATCGCCACTTCGAGTTCCTTGACGAACAGGCCCTTGCCGCCGACCTTGGACAAAGTCTTGTCGAGGATCTGGTCGCCGCGGGTCGTCATGCCGAGAATATCGATCTGGCACTGGGGATATAATGCGGCGAGGCGGTCGCGCACATGCGTCGCCTGCCACATGGCCAGCCTGCTTTCGCGCGAAGCGATGATCAATTGCGCGGGAACGTGCTGCGTCGTATCGTTGGAGTTCAAAACGGTTTCTTTCACTGTCGTTGCGCCCGGATCGGGCTGCGCCGGCAAGGCCCATGCCCGAGATCATAAATTCTAGCATGCGCCCATCTTCAGGCCATGGCCAAACGCCAGCGTGCCTCGCAGTAATCGATTTATCGTAGTGCCAGTCCTCAACAATATAACCATGGTCGATATGGATAATTCTGCTGCACTGAACCCGCTGGCACCAGGCCAGCCCGCGATCCCACCACCCGGCGGCGCCGACAAGGACGCCCCGCTGAAAGAAGACATCCGCCTGCTCGGCCGCCTCCTCGGCGACGTGCTGCGCGACCAGGAAGGCGAAGCCGTGTTCGACGTCGTCGAAACGATCCGCCAGACCGCCGTGCGTTTTCGCCGCGAAGACGATCCGGAAGCGGGCGCCGAGCTCACCACCCTGCTGAAGAAGCTGACGCGCGAAGAGACGAACTCCGTCGTGCGCGCCTTCTCGTATTTTTCGCACCTGGCGAACATCGCCGAAGACCAGCACCACATCCGCCGCCGCCGCGCCCACCTGCTGGCCGGCTCGAAGCCGCAGCCGTCCAGTGTCGCCTACGCCCTCGGCCGGCTGAAGGATGCCGGCGTCGGCCAGGACACGGTCGAGACGTTCCTGCGCGAGGCGCTGATCTCGCCCGTGCTGACGGCGCACCCGACGGAAGTCCAGCGCAAGAGCACGCTGGACGCCGAGCACGACATCGCCCGCCTGCTGGCCGAGCGCGACCTGCCGCTGACGCCGAAGGAGCGCGCGCGCAACCTGCAACTGCTGCAGGCCCGCATCGCCACCCTGTGGCAGACCCGCATGCTGCGCTACGAAAAACTGACGGTGGCGGACGAGATCGAGAACGCCCTGTCGTACTACCGCACCACCTTCCTGCGCGAGCTGCCGGCCGTGTACGACGACGTCGAGGAAGAGATCGCGGCACACTATGGCGCCGATTCGCACGGCCTCGACGACGCCGCGTACATGCAGATGGGCAGCTGGATCGGCGGCGACCGCGACGGCAACCCGAACGTCAATTCCGCGACGATGCAGCGCGCGCTCGTGCGCCACTCGACCACGATCTTCGATTTCTACCTCGACGAAGTGCACGCGCTGGGCGCGGAGCTGTCGCCGTCGACCTTGCTCGTGGCCGCGAGCCCGGCGCTGCTGGCCCTCGCCGACGCCTCGCCCGACCACTCGCCGCACCGCAGCGACGAACCGTACCGCCGCGCCCTGATCGGCATCTACGCGCGCCTCGCCTCGACGGCGCGCGAACTGGGCGCCACGAACATCCTGCGCAAGGAAGTCGGCCATGCGGATCCCTACCGCGATTCCTGCGACTTCCGCGCCGACCTGCAGGTGATCGTCGATTCGCTGAACGAAAACCACGGCGCCATCCTGGCCGTGCCGCGCCTGAATGGCCTGCTGCGCGCCGCCCGCATCTTCGGCTTCCACCTCGCCTCGCTGGACATGCGCCAGAGCTCGGACGTGCACGAGCGCGTGCTGGCCGAACTGTTCGCCCGTGCCGGCGTCGAAGCGGATTACGCTCTGCTGCCCGAAGCGGCCAAGGTGAAACTGCTGCTGGACGAGCTGGCCCAGCCGCGCCTGCTGTACACGCCGTACGAGAGCTATTCGGACACCACGAATTCCGAGCTGCAGGTCCTGCGCACGGCGCGCGAGTTCCGCAAGCGCTACGGCGCGCGCGCGATCCGCAACTACATCATCTCGCACACGGAGACCGTGTCCGACCTGCTCGAAGTCCTGCTGCTGCAAAAGGAAACGGGCCTGTACCGTCCCAGCGAGAAGAAGAACGACGTGATGGTGATCCCGCTGTTCGAGAC
>NZ_JBFUDR010000139.1:0-16061 GCF_056404615.1 Massilia sp. P2_C2
ATCAGGGCCAGCCCGACCAGCATCGTGGCCAATACTTCCGGTTCCGGAAGTTCGATGCGCTATGCATTGCGCCCGGAACGTGCTGTCAAAGCACGATAAACAGATGGCAAGGTTAATTATTTGTAAATAACGCAAAAACAATGAATTGCGCGATTGAGAATTGATAAAAATTTAATCATGATGCGAATTGTTGTGATTGTTTTACGGAATATATGAGTTGGACAATGAAAACAGATATCAGTTTGACTACCCGTGTTGCGCTCCAAATTTTTTTCCACGCACGGTATACACCTGGCTTTTCTTTGCGAGTATAGTCTCCATATCCCCATTGCCTTCGGGCATCAAAACAATATCAAACGTACACGTTTGAACGCCTCGCGGTCCCCCACGCCGCCGCCTTTCGCGTCCTCTCGGCACTACGGAAGGCAATGCAAGACCCGCCGTATCACGCACCTTCGAACTTTGTAGAGTACCGATATGCCCAATTTTGCTCGAATTCAAATTGCCTTTAAGAATGTTTACGTCCGTATCCTGACTGCCGTGATGCTCGGCATTCTGACGGGCTGGGCAATCTATAAGGCTGATATCCCGCAGGATCCGTCGCCAGTCGTCTACTCGCAAAATATTTCCGAGATCACCCAGTTGGCCGCACAGAAGGACCGTCTGGATTATCTGCTCGTCGCGAAGCCGTTGTCGGATTCGCCGCGCTATATCTATAAGTTCAAGGATGAGCCGCAATTGCACGTCGTGAAGGTGCCGAGCACGTCGCACCTGTCGCTCGAGCGTGAGGTGCTGCTGAAGAATGCGATTCCCTATTCCATCGCCAAGGATGAATACCTGGCGTCGCACAAGGCCGTCCTGCAGGACGAGAACGAAGGCTTCGGCGCCGACATCCTCGACTTCCTGAAGCGCCACGCGCTCGACCTGACCGTGCTGGCCGTCATCGTGTATGCGATGAAATTCGGCATCCCGGGCATGGGCATGAGCAGCCAGATGATCACGCCGGACAAGCTGAAGGGCAGCCTGGACGACCTGATCGGCATGGAAGACATCAAGCAGGAAGTGCTGCACCTGGAAGACATGATCCGCAACCGCGAGTTGTACAAGGAACACAATATCGACAAGCCGTTCAATGTGATGCTGACGGGCCCCGCCGGTACGGGCAAGACGAAGCTCGTGGGCTACCTGGCCAAGCGCCTCGACATCCCGCTGATCCAGGCGTCCGGCTCGGCGCTGGAATCGGGCTACGTCGGCGGCGGTTCGAAGGCGCTGAACGCCCTGTACCGCAAGGCGTCGGGCAAGGGCCGCTGCATCATCTTCCTGGATGAAGCGCAGAGCCTGTTCATGCCGCGCGGCCGCAGCGAAAAGAAATGGGAAGACGATACCGCGAACACCCTGCTGGGCCTGCTGGACGGCGTCAAGAGCGACAAGGGGCAAGGCGTGATCTGGGTCGTTGCGTCGAACTTCGACGATGCGTCGACGGAAATGGACGAAGCCATGCTGCGTCGTTTCTCCGTGAAGATCAACTTCCGCCTGCCGAACAAGGGCGAGCGCAAGGAACTGCTGCGCAGCTTCCTGTCCCGCAAGAAAGAAGGCCTCGTGGACTGGAACGACCTCGACCTGGACCAGGTTGCGGAAATCACCCAGAACCTGAGCCCGGCATTGCTGGAAACCGTGGTCGAGCGCGCGTCGATGATCTCGATCCAGGAAAAGGCGATCATCAACACGGACCTGCTGTTCCGCGCCTACGAGCGCGCCACGATCGGCCTGACGGACCGTGCCACGACGGCCGAGAAGCACAAGCAGCGCGAGCGCATCGCCGTGCACGAACTGGGTCACTTCTTCATGCAGATCGACCCGTACCTGCGAGACGGCATGAGCCTGGCCGAGGTCAAGGAAAAGTCGCATCTGCTGAAGATCAGCACGGAAGCCGTGTCGAAGATCGGTGCGTTGGGTTATGTGCTGCAGTCCGGTGACGACATGTCGCTGCGCACGCTGGAAGAGCTGGAGCGCGACGTGATCGGCCTGTACGGCGGCGTGGCGGCGGAAGAACTGTTCTACGGCGCGCGCGGCATCTCGGTGGGCAGCCAGAACGACATCGAGAAGATCACGAAGATGCTGAACCTGATGGTCGGCCGCCTGTCGATGTATTCGCGCGCCAAGATCGACTACAGCCAGTTGCAGAACGATGCGTCCGGCGAGCACACGCTGCGCCAGGTCGAGGAGAAATCGGATGAGCTGTACAACTACACGCTGAATTCGATCCGCGACTACAAGGACGTGATCGTGTCGATCAAGGACACGCTGCTCGACCAGTACGTGCTGTCGAAGGACGCCGTGTTCGAGCTGCTCGAACAGCATCTTGACGCGTTGATGGCCGGCCTTAACAGGGCAAATGCGGCCCCGCGCCACGCCAGCCTGAAGCTGTGCGCCGAGGAAGCGGCCGTGGCCTGAGGCGCGACGTAGAAGGATTGGTGGTTGTTTGATGGTCTTGAGGTAGCACTCAAGTTGAGACGGCGGACAGCGATGTCCGCCGTTTTTTTAAGAGCGATTTGAACGCATCAAATGCATCGTTGCAGCGGTAGGGTGGGCACCCCTGTGCCCACGCGTAACGCTTGCATCACCGTTGGCATCGCGTGGGCACGGGGTGCCCACCCTACGATCRTGTCGGGCCAGGAGGTCAGTGCGCCTGCGCGACCGCTAACCCGTCCAGCACGTGGCGCGTCATGCTGCGCGCCAGTTCGTGTTCGCCGACGAGGACCGTGCCGCCCGTCTCTGCGCGCAGCAGGCTCGCTTCTTCCTCGTTGTGCGTACGCACGACGCAGCGGATGGCCGGATTCAGCGCTTTGGCCGTCTCGACCATGGCGCGCACGTGGAACGTGTCCGGCGTCGCGATCACGAGCATGGCGGCGCGTGCGATATGCGCCTGGATCAGCACCGCCGGCTCCGCCGCATTGCCCGCCACGGCCGGCTGGTCGTGCCGGCGCAGCTCCTCGACGATGTCGCGGTTCTGCTCGGCGACGACATAGTGCACGCCCTGGCGGTCGAGTTCTTGCGCGATGCGCTTGCCCACGCGGCCGTAGCCGACCAGCACGACCTGGCCCGTCAGGCGCTCGTGGGTGACCGTCATCGGCAACTCGGCCAGCGGGTCCGGCGAGCGTGCCATCTTGCGCGCACGGTCGGACTTCGACAGCACCCAGTTCTGCAGTGGGCCGACCAGCTTGAACGTCAGCGGATTGACGGCGATCGAGATGATGGCGCCGGCGAGGATCAGGTTCTGGCCCATCTCGGGCAACAGGCCGAGCGAGATGCCCAGGGCGGCCAGGATGAACGAGAACTCGCCGATCTGCGCGAGGCTCGCGGACACCGTGATCGCCGTGTTGAGCGGATAACGCAGCGCCAGCACGAGAATGAAGGCTGCGAGCGACTTGCCGACCAGGATGATGGCGACGACGCCCAGCACCTCCAGCGGGCTCTCGAGCAGCACGCGCGGATCGAACAGCATGCCGACGGAAACGAAGAACAGCACGGAGAACGCGTCGCGCAGCGGCAGCGTCTCTTCCGCCGCGCGGTGGCTCAGTTCCGACTCGCGCAACACCATGCCGGCGAAGAAGGCGCCCAGCGCGAACGATACGCCGAACAGGTGCGACGAGCCATAGGCGATGCCGACCGCCGCCGCGATCACGGCCAGCGTGAACAGTTCGCGCGAACCGGTCTTGGCCACGCGCCACAGGAACCACGGGAAGATCTTGCGACCCACGAGCAGCATGAAGGCGATGAAGGCGCCCACCTGCAGCAGCGTCTTGCCGAGCGAGAACCACAGCGAACCACCTTCGCCCTTGCCACCCAGCGGCCCGGCGAGTGCCGGCAGCAGCACGAGCACGAGCACCGTCACGAGGTCTTCCACGACGAGCCAGCCGACGGCGATGCGGCCGTTGAAGGAATCGAGCTCGCCGCGGTCTTCCAGCGCGCGCAGCAGCACCACCGTGCTCGCCACCGACAGCGCGAGGCCGAACACGAGGCCGGCCCCGAGATTCCAGCCCCACACATGCGTGAGGCCGATGCCGAGCAGCGTGGCCACCGCGATCTGCAGCACGGCGCCCGGCAGGGCGATGCCTTTCACTTCGAGCAGGTCGTCCAGCGAAAAATGCAGGCCGACGCCGAACATCAGCAGCATCACGCCGATTTCGGCCAGCTGCGACGCCAGGTGCACGTCGGCGACGAAGCCGGGCGTGGCAGGTCCGATGAGGACGCCGGCAGCGAGATAGCCGACCAGGGCCGGCAGGTGCAGGCGCACGGCGAGCATGCCGAACAGCAGGCCGAGACCGAGGGCGGCGGCGATCGTGGTGATCAGGCTGATGTCGTGGTGCATCCGGACTCCTTTGGCTTGAAACGAGGTAGGGCGGGCACTCCGTGCCCACGCGGACGGCGTCGATACGCATGCGTTCGCGTGGGCGGAGGGCCGCCCACCCTACGGAACCGGTCCAGTATAAGCGACACGACAAATGACGGACGTCAGGGTACGGTAGCCAGGTTCAGCAACGCCTTGCGCACCGCCGCCCGCACGGTCATGAACTGCTCGCGCCGCGACTCCCGGTCCAGGCGGAGCATTCAGCCCGCGGATCAGGTTGTAGACCGCGCCCGCGCTCGACATGGACGAGGCGCCGCGCCACTCGCACAATGCGGCGCGACAATATCGTCAAGGCTGGGCTACGATGGCGGCATGGAAACCATGCCCGCATTGTCCACCGCGAAGGAACTCGAACTGCGCCGTTCCAAGCGCCTGGCGCTGGCCTTTTTCGTCGGCGCCGCGGTGCTGTTCGTCGTGGCGCTGGCTTTGTCGGCACGCTGGCCCGGCAACTGGTGGATCGGCCTGCTGAAGGCATTCGCCGAAGCAGCGATGGTCGGCGCGCTGGCGGACTGGTTCGCCGTCGTGGCGCTGTTCAGGCGCGTTCCGATCCCGGTCGTGTCGCGCCACACGGAGATCATCCCCGCCAACAAGGAGCGCATCGCGGACAACCTTGCCGCCTTCGTGCACGAAAAATTCCTCGACACGGAGTCCATCGTGCGCCTGATCCAGCGCCACGATCCGGCGCAGAAGGTGGCCGACTGGCTGACGCGGCCGGAGAATACGGAGCGGCTGGGCGACACCCTCGTGCGCGTGGCCGGCTTCGCACTCGACGTCGTCGAGGACGCGGCCGTGCAGAATTTCATTCGGCGTGCCGTGCATGGCGCGATCGGCGGTGTGGACCTGTCGCAGACGGCGGGCTCGATCCTGGAAGGCCTCACGCGCGACGGCCGGCACCAGCAGATCCTCGACGAGGGCATCGCCCAGCTGGCCAACCTGCTGGCGAACCCGGAGACACAGGACTTCATCGCGCGGGGCATCGTCGACTGGCTGCGCGACGAGTACGCGTTCATGGAAAAGATGCTGCCGTCGGAACTCATCGGCCGCAAGGGCGCGGACATCTCCGTGCGGCTCGCGGCCGGCATCCTCAAGCGCGTCAGCGAGGATCCGGACCACCCGTTGCGCCGCCGCTTCGACGTCTTCACGCACGACTTCATCGAGCGGCTGAAGACCGACCCGGCCTTCATCGCGAAAGGCGAGGACATCAAGCGCCACCTGATCGGCGACGCCACCGTGAACGGCTACATCGGCTCGCTGTGGGGCGACCTGAAGGGCTGGATCAAGGCCGACCTGCACAACGAGGATTCCGTGCTGCGCCGGCGCATCGTCGCGACCGGCGCATGGGTCGGCAGGACGCTCGCGGAGGACGCCGTGCTGCGTGCCGCGCTGAACGAGAACCTGGAACTGGCCGCGCGCGGCGCCGCGCCCGAGTTCGCGGGCTTCCTGACACGCCACATCGCCGACACCGTCAAGCACTGGGACAGCGGCGAGATGTCGCACCAGGTCGAGATCAACATCGGCAAGGACCTGCAGTACATCCGGATCAACGGTACCATCGTGGGTGGAATGATCGGCGTCGTGCTGTACCTGCTGTCGGCGTTGCCGGGCTGGCTGGGATAGAACAGAGGATCGTCATGCACATATCGAGCGACATGCTGAACGCAGCGCTGACCGGCGCCCCCGAACTGGCGCGCCTGCCGGGCCGCGACCTGGTCGAGGTCGCGCGCTACCTGGTCCCGCTGGAGGCGAACCTCGTGCAGGGCTGTCTCGTCGCCTCCGGCATCCCGGCCGTGCTGGCCGATGCACACCTCGTGCAGACCGACATGCTGCTGGCGCCGGCGCTCGGCGGGGTGCGCATTCTCGTGCCGCAGGATTATCTGCAGCCGGCGCAGGCCGTGCTGGAAGCATTCGCGCGCGGGGAGTTTGCGCTCGGGGAGGATGTGGACGTCGGTGGAGAGTGAGCCTATTTCAGCAGCGCCAGCGCGCGCACTTCGTCGACGGTGTACGTGTGGAAGGACAGTTTGACGGAGGCGTCGCACGGCACCGTCACGCTGGTTCCGTCGCGCAGGTCGAGCTGCGTATTGCCGCGGGCGTGGCAGGCCTCGATCGACGCCTTGACGGCACCCGAGTCCTCGAACAGCGGCAGGCCCTCGGCCTTGATCACCACCATGCCGGCGCGCAGTGTATTGCACTTGGGGCCGTCGGCGATGCGCGCGCCCGCGTCTTCGTGGTAGATGCTGATGGCGCCGCCGCAATCGGCCTGCATCAGCTGGGCGACATGCTGGCCCGCCAGTACTTTCGTCTGGGCCGGACTCCATGTGTCGGCCACGCGCAGCAGGGCACCCGGCTGGCGCGCGTAATCCAGCAGCACGGCATCGAGCGGTTCGTTGCCCGCCAGACGCGGCAGCCAGCGCGGCCGGCAGTCCTTGTCGCCGCCGCATTCGATGTCCTGGGCGAAGTCGGTACGCTCGCCCAGCTTTGCCTTGCGGTTGTAGTCGCGCAGGCGCAGCAGCGGGCTGTCCGGCCCGGAGGCAGACAGGCCGATGGCGTAGAATGCCAGGCCACAATAGTAGGGATTCTTGTCCCAGTTGCGTTTGCGCATATCTTTCCAGGACCCGCCTTCCGCAGCCTGGACGCAGCTATTGACGGCCCGTTCCAGCTCAGCCTTCAGCGCGGCGCGGTCGAGCCAGCCCTGATGGGCAGTCGTCGCGACACGCATGAATTCGGCACCGCCTTCGCTGACGGTCGTGATGTCCGGCTGCCACGCATCGTTCCAGTTCAACGGCTGCAACAGGTGGCCTACCTCATGGGGAATGAACTCATGCACGTAGGCTTCCTGTTGCGGGCCGGGCACCGGCGTGACGGCCAGGCGCATCACMGTGCGGTTGGCCACGTCGCCGCGATAGCCCTGCGACATCGGTGACACCACGATGAATGGTACGGAAAACGGCACGCCGGGCTGGTCGTGCGCGAGCTGGCGCGCGGATCCGGCGACAGTGGCGTCCATGAGTTGCAATGACCCGGGCGTGAAACGCGCGTCGGCGAGCACGCGCCGTCCTTCCATACTGCGGAACGGCTCCCCGGTCAGCACGACCGGCATGTAGTCCGCAACCAGACCTGCCGCATGCGTGCCGCGCTCCGCCGACATGACGCCATCCACCACGACCGTGCCGCCGGGCGCCTCGAATGTCCAGTCGACGGCGCCACAGGCATCCGTCACGGCATAGGCGCTCGTGTGCACGAACAGGCCTTTTTCGACGGGATATGCCCATGGGTAGATGCGGTCCAGGTTGCGCGTGGAGGCGGGCACGCGCAGGCGCACCGCCGTGCACGTCGCCTTCTTGCGGACGATACGCCCGTCTTCGAGCGCCGTGCAGTCGTCGGCTGCTTGCCAGTCGCTGCGCAATTGGGAGAGCAGGTCCGACGGCATCTCGTGGTTGCGGAATTCCAGCGCCGTGCACGTGGCCGGAATCTCGTAGCTGACTTCCACGGCGGACGGATCGCGCATCGTGACGGTGGCCTTGACCGGCGCGGCGGCTTGGGCGAGGATCGGCGCGCAGGCCAGCAGCAGGGTGGGCAAAGGGATCTTCACGGCGTCTCCGGATGGTAAGTACGACATGCTATCTCAATAATATTGCCTGTAAGTACTATTCGCGCGGATAGGTTACGCGTCTCCATCCTGCGCCGCCAGGGTGACGAGGCGAACGGATAAATGAAAAAGCCGCCGGCTCTCGCGAACCGGCGGCTTTTTGGATCTGGTGGTGATAGGTGGACTTGAACCACCGACCCTAGCATTATGAATGCTATGCTCTAACCAACTGAGCTATATCACCGGTAAAACTTGCAACTCTCATTAAAACAAAATGGCTCAGCTTTCAATGCCAAGCCATTTCGCTTGAATCCTGTGGTGGTGATAGGTGGACTTGAACCACCGACCCTAGCATTATGAATGCTATGCTCTAACCAACTGAGCTATATCACCAGAACGTGGTACATTATGCCGTTTGGCTCCGGAAGTGTCAAGGCTACCGTTCTTCCAAACTTACGCAAGGCTAGCCGTAGCAGAGCTAACCGTAGCTAACTTTGCAGTTGGATTCCTGCTTCGCCGGGGCCGGCTTCGCCCCGCGCTCGCGCGCAGGGCTAGCACCTTCCACTCCACARGCCGATGCGGCAGAACTTACCGCCATGTTCTTTAAATTGATCGCCGCGTTCACATCGCGGTCGTTCGACGCCCCACATCCCGGACAGGTCCAGCGGCGGACATGGAGGTCGAGCGCTTCCAGCCGATATCCGCAGCATGAGCACAACTTGCTGCTCGGGTACCACCGGTCTACCAGCACGACTTGGTCGCCACGCCAGGCCGCCTTGTACTCGAGCTGGCGGCGCAGCTTATAGAAACCCATATCGGCGATGGCTCGCGCCAAGTGCCGATTGGCCAGCATGCCCTTGACGTTGAGGTCCTCGATGCCGATCGTGTGAAAGCGGCGCGTGATGCTATTGCTCAGTTGGTGCAGGCTATTGCAGCGAATGTTGGCGATCCGCTCGTACAGCTTCGCCAGTTTCAGCTTCGCCTTGGCGCGGTTGCGTGACCCATTGATTTTGCGCGACACGGCGCGCGACAGTTGCCGCAGGCGCGCCAACAAACTGCGCAACGCCCTCGGGCCTTGAAACGTTTCGCCGGTCGACAGGGTGGCCAGCGCCGTAATGCCCAGGCCCACCCCAACCGCGCCTTGGTTATCGACAGTCGGTAAAGGTAATTCGAAGGCATCAACGATAATGCTGGCATACCAGTGGCCCGCGATGCGCCTGAGCGAGGCTGAGATAATTCGGCCCGCAAAGCGCAGCGTTTCGCACATGCGGACCCACCCCAGCTTTGGGATGCGAATATGTTTGTCCTCGACTCGGAACTCGCCATTCGTCAAGGTAAACCGGTCGTCACGCCCCTTCTTGCGAAATCTGGGATAACGCCCTCGCTTGGCGAAGAAATTCTCGAAGGCCCGTCCCAGCTGCATGATGGCCATCTGCGGGGCGTTCTTGGTGACCGCCAGCATCCAGGGAAACTGTTCGCGTTTGATGCTATTGAGACGGCGTCGTAAGGCCATCTCGGACGGCTTGGGCAGCGTCGGGTCGATCTTGCAGGCTGCGTACTGTCTCTGCCATTCGCGTAGCGCCCAGTTGTACGCGAAGCGGGCGGTGCCAGCCGCTCGCGCGAGATACGTCGCCTGTATGTTGTTCGGGGCCAGCCGGATGCGGTGCGCTGCAAACATATCGCAATCCTCAACATGATGCCGCTTGAGACGCCGTTAACCTTGGCGGCCGCGCACAATCGTAACAAGAGTTGTGCACATTGCCTGTGACCTCGCAAATCCAGCGAAGTTCCGGACAACCGGCTTGAGTCCTATACGAAACGTCTCAGGTCCGCAACGCCGCAAGATGCTCCAGCATCCGCCGCGCCGGATCCGGCCCCAGGCAATCGATCACGATCCGCTCCGGCATCGCCCGCAGCCAGGTCAGCTGGCGCTTGGCCAGCTGGCGCGTGGCGATGATGCCCGTTTCGCGCAGCTGGGTGCGGTCGATGGTGCCGTCGAGGTATTCCCACGCCTGGCGGTAACCGACGCAGCGCATCGACGGCAGGTTCGGATGCAGGTCCCCGCGCGCGCGCAGGCCTGCGACCTCGGCCACGATGCCCGTGTCGTCGCGCTTGCCCAGCATCTGGTCGAAGCGCAGCGCGATGCGCTCGTGCAGCACGGCCCGGTCGGATGGCTCAAGCGCGAACGGCACGAGCTCGAACGGCAGTTCCGGCTTGTCGCGGCGCGCCAGCAGCGCGGACATCGGCTTGCCCGCCAGTTCGTGGATCTCGAGCGCGCGGTTGATGCGCTGGGCGTCGTTCGGCGCCAGGCGGTCGGCCGTGACGGGGTCCACTTCGCGCAGCTTCGCGTGCATGCCGGGCCAGCCGATGCGCGCGGCTTCCTCGTCGATGCGTGCGCGCACGGCGGCATCGGCCGTGGGCAGGTCGTCCAGGCCGTCGTTCAGCCCTTTGAAATACATCATCGTGCCACCGACGAGCAGCGGCAGCCGGCCGCGTGCCTGGATCTCGGCCACGAGCCGGATCGCGTCGTCGCGGAACTGGGCGACGGAATAGGCGTCGAGCGGGTCGATGATGTCGATGAGATGATGCGGCGCGCTCGCCAGTTCCTCGGCCGACGGCTTTGCGGTACCGATGTCCATGCCGCGGTAGACGAGGGCGGAGTCGACCGAGATGATCTCGACCGGCAGTTCCCTGGCGATGGCGAGCGCCGCCGCCGTCTTGCCGGACGCGGTCGGGCCCATGATGGCCACGGCCAGCGGTTTATGGTGCGATGTCATGCTTGCTAAGACTTTATTGGCCGCGCAGGAACAGCTTGTCGAGGGCGGAAATCTCTAATTGCACCCACGTGGGGCGGCCATGGTTGCACTGGTCGGCGCGTTCCGTTGCTTCCATCTGGCGCAGCAGGGCGTTCATCTCGGGCAGCGTGAGGATGCGGTTGGCGCGCACGGCAGTATGGCAGGCGAGGGTGCCGAGCAGTTCGTTGCGGCGCTCGATCAGCACGCGCGAGCCGCCGAATTCGCGCACGTCGCGCAGCACGTCGCGTGCGAGCGTCTGCGCGTCGGCGTTTTTCAGCAACGTGGGCACGGCGCGCACGGCCAGGGTCGTCGGCGAGACCGCGGCGATGTCGAAGCCGAGCGTTTTCAGCGTCTCCTGTTCTTCCTGCGCGGTGCCGACCTCGATGGCGTCGGCGAAGAACGTCACGGGGATCAGCATCTGCTGCACCTGCATCTGCTCGCCGCTGGCCTGCGCGTCGAGCGCGGTCTTCAACTGCTCGTACAGGATGCGCTCGTGCGCGGCATGCATGTCGACGAGGACGAGACCCTTGCGGTTCTGCGCCAGCACGTAGATGCCGTGCAGCTGGGCCAGCGCGAAGCCGAGTGGATAGTCGTCATCCGAGGCGGGCTTCGACGTGTCCGGCAGCGGGGCTTCCTGCACGCCCGGCGGTTGCGCCGTTTTCGGTTCGCCGGTGAACAGCGCGCCATAGCTTTCCGTGCGCTGCGGGACGCCGGCGCCYGTCGGCGCATCCCAGCGGCTGCCGGGCGCGAACGGCGAGGGCGAGAACGTCGACGAGGGGCGCGCGCCGCCGCCGCCGCCCGTTCCTGACGCGGGCCTGGACGCCCACGCGGGCGAYGCCAGCTGCGACCCGAACGACGTCTGCTCGTGCGGACGGCGCCAGGCCGGCGTGCTGTCGATCGACGTGGACGATGGCGTGATCTCGGCCGCGCTGACGGGCGCCGGCGTGTCGCCATGCGCCGTTGCCGACGTCCTGGCCAGTGCGCGCTGCACGGCGTGGAACACGAACTGGTGGACGGCGCGGCTGTCGCGGAAGCGCACTTCGATCTTCGACGGGTGCACGTTCACGTCGACCATCGCCGGGTCGAGTTCGAGCGCCAGCACGTACGACGGGAAGCGGTCGCCGTGCAGCACGTCCTCGTACGCGGCCTTGACCGCGTGGACGAGCAGCTTGTCGCGCACGAAGCGGCCGTTGACATAGAAATACTGGCTGTCGGCGCGCGCCTTCGATGCCGTCGGCAGGCCGACGTAGCCGTGCAGGCGCAGCGGGCCGGCGCTTTCGTCGAGTTGCAGGCGGGCTTCGGCGAAGTCGCCACCGAGGATCTGCGCGCTGCGCCTGGCCGATTCGCTGACGTTCCAGTGGTCGATCGTGCGGCCGTTGTGCGACAGGCTGAACGACACGTCCGGCCGCGCCAGCGCGATGCGGCGCACGACCTCGGCGCAATGGCCGTATTCCGTCTGTTCGGATTTCAGGAACTTGCGGCGCGCCGGCGTGTTGAAATACAAATCCTGTACGTCGATCGTCGTGCCGAACGGACCGGACGACGGCGACACGGTGCCCTGGTGCGAGCCGACGATTTCCCACGCGTGCGCCGCGCCCGCCGTGCGCGACGTGATCTTGACGGCCGCGACGGACGCGATCGACGCCAGTGCCTCGCCCCGGAAACCGAGTGTGTTCACGTTCTCGAGGTCGGTCAGCGAGGCGATCTTCGACGTCGCGTGGCGGGCCAGCGCGAGCGGCATTTCCTCGGGCGGGATGCCGCGGCCGTTGTCGCTGATGGCGATGCGCTTGACGCCGCCTTCCTCGAGCCGGACCGTGACCTGCGTGGCGCCCGCGTCGAGCGCGTTTTCCAACAGCTCCTTCACCACGGCCGACGGCCGCTCGACGACCTCGCCGGCGGCGATCTGCGAGATGAGCTGGTCGGGAAGCTGCTGGATGGGACGGTGGGTGGGGGCCGGAGCATTCATCTAGAGATTATAGCCCGGCACCCACGAGACGAACCGAACCCCCTGAAAATTCGGGGTCAGAGCACATTTTCGCCTGAATTCGGGGTCAGAGCACTTTTTATGGCGATAGTATCAGGGCACGGATCGATGTTGGCGGCAGAGTGATGGAATGCGCGACGATGCCTACATCGTCGCGCGTGATGCGCTACCAAAAAATCGCTCTGACCCCGAATTTTCTTGAAAATGTGCTCTGACCCCGAATTGGGTTAATTGCCTTCCCAGTAGTCGAGCGACTGGTCAGCACGCCCGATGAAGGCGAAGCGCTCACCCGAGCCGGGGCGCTCGGCCAGGATGCCGAACTTGCCGGAATCCGGATAGTCCACAAGCTCCGGCGACTCCTTGGTGCTGACGGCTAGGTAGCGCAATTCTTCGGTGCCCGTGTTCACGATCTGGTGCGCGACGTCCTTGCCGCCCGGCGGGCAGGCGATGATGTCGCCCGTGCGGATCGGATGGACGGCGTCGCCCAGGCGCAGTTCGCCGCTCCCTTGCAGGATGAAGAACATTTCTTCATTGACATGATGGTTATGCGCGGGGAAGGCGCGCTTGCCCGGCGGCACTGCCGTGATGTTGTAGCCGAGCTTGCGGGCGCCGATGCGCGTGCCGATGAAGCCCATCCTGGCGTCGTACTTTTCGGCTGCCTCGCCCTTGGGCGACATCCCGGGTGGACGCGGTTCCAGCGTGACGTCGGCGATGTTGATGATCGGCTTGTCCATGGTTTCCTCCTGAAGGTTAGGGCAGTTCCCGCACCGGAACCGGCGCGGCGCACAGGTCGAGATGGTCGGCCGCGACCTTGGTCCACGGGCCGCCGCGGTTGCGCTGGGCGTCCAGCACCGCCTGGTAGGTCGCGCTGTCGGTGCGCATCACCTCGAAGCGGCTGCGCTGGCTTGCCGGGACGTCGGCCGCCACCTTGACCGAGGTGATCGGTACGTTCATCTCCGGCTTGTCATAGAAACCCATCGGTGCCGGGCCACGCGGCAGGGCGGCCAGTTGCGGCATGCCGGAGATCACGCGGCCCACCACCGTGATGTTGCGGTCGAGATGGCGTGCCGGGCCGATCACGGCGTACAGCGCCGTGCCGCCGCCGCTGTCGGCGTCGTTGTCGCGGCCCACGCCGACCATCCCATAGCAGTGCGCCAGCCAGGTTTCGCCCGTCTTCGGATCGCGCCCGACGGGGAAGCCGTTCGAATGGCCGACCTGGGGCGCGTAGCCGTCGACGTCCGGCAGGCGCGTGAATGGCGTGTCTTTGCTGATCGGCACGGTGAACTCGGCCTTCAGGGTCTTGTGCGCCGACTTGACGGGGCGGGCCTTGTCGTTGTCCTCGTTCGGGTCGCCCCATTGCACGACCCAGTTGTCCTGCACACGCACGATGGCCAGGCCGTCGAAATAGTGTTCGCGCACGAGCGCCTTGATGTTGTTGACGTGGTTCGGCGCGAAGGCCGGCGCCAGTTCGATGACGACGCGCCCGAACGGCATCTCCATGTACAGCGTGTTGTCGGGGTCGAGCGGACGCCAGTCGGCCGGCTTAGCCGCCTTGACGATGTCGGCGACGCTGGGTTTCGGTGGCAATTCCTTGCCGGCGGCAGCGGCATGCGCCGCGAAGAGAGCACAGGTGGCGCCGAGGATGATGCGCCGGAGGGGCAGGCAGGCCTTCAATTCATCTCCTTGGCCGCTTGTGGCGGGCTTGGGTTTGGTGAGGATGAGATGATTGTAATCCGGGAAATAAGGGAAATGGAACGCGTTGCGGAACTGGAAAATTCGCAGCCGGGATGATCAGGATGCCATTTTTACGGTCGGACTGATGGTATGATTCGGCGCTACCGTTTAGGAAAATTATGGATCTGATGCAATTCATCGACATGATCCTCCATGTCGATAAAACCCTGGGCACACTGCTGGCGCAATACGGGGTTTATGTTTATGCCGTGCTGTTCGCCATCGTGTTCTGCGAAACCGGCCTCGTAGTTCTGTTTTTCTTCCCCGGTGACACCCTGCTGTTCATCGCCGGCGCCTTCTGCGCCACCGGCGAGATGAGTTATCCGTTGTTGACGCTTCTATTGATCGTCGCGGCGGTGACGGGCAATACCCTCAACTATTACATCGGCGGGGCGATCGGCCATCGCGTCTTCACGCACGACTACCGCTGGCTGAACAAGGACGCGCTGCAGCGCACCCACGAATTCTTCGAACGCCACGGCGGCAAGACCATCGTCCTTGCCCGCTTCGTGCCCGTCGTGCGCACGTTCGCGCCGTTCGTCGCGGGTGTCTCGGACATGACCCATGCCCGTTTTCAGATGTACAACGTCACCGGCGCTGCGCTGTGGGTGGTCACTCTGGTGACTGGCGGTTACTTTTTCGGCAATATTCCCGTGATCCGCGATCACCTGACGATCATCGTGCTGGTCGGTGTCGGCGCGGCGGTCGTGCCGCTGGCGCTGGGTGGCCTGTACAAGTTCAGCCGGCGCATGATCAGCCGCTGACGGCCTGTCTTCATATCACCAGCGCGCCGCAGGACGGCGCGCTGTGCGTTTACGGCTATCTTAATGCAGGGAATTATTCCCTAGACTCAAGTTTACTGTCGGTCACGCCGATAATGCAGGGGAGAGCAATACTACTGGATTCCCATGCGTAACCTGATCGCCATGTTCGCTTGCAGCTGCGTCGTCCTGGGCGCAGGCGCCGCGAACGATCCTGCCGCCGCGGCGGCGGCCAAACTGGCGGCTTCCGTGTCGAGGCCGGCATCGGCCATGGTGCCGTCGAAGAAGGACGAGCCCACGTCGAAGAAGGACGAGCCCGCGCCGAAGACGGCCGAGCCCGCGCCGAAGAAGGCGGAGCCCGTCGTCGATAAATCGTCGGCCAGTGAAGAAGATGCCGAAGTCGAACTGTCGGCCAAGATCGCCCAGCGCCTGGCCGCGCTGCGCGAGCGCCAGCAGGCCCGTGCGACGGTCGCCGCGCGCGCGAAAAAACTTGCGGATGCGAAACGCCGGCAGGACGAGCAGGCCGCCGCCGCCGCGGCTGCCATCGCCGCCGCGCCGAAGCATGGCACCGTGTGGTCGTATGAGGGGGAGCTGGGACCGGCGAACTGGTCGAAGATCAATGTCGAGTGGGCAAAGTGCGGCGCGGGCAATCGCCAGTCGCCGGTCGATCTGCGCGACGGCATCAAGGTCAACCTCGAACAGATCAGCTTCGATTACCACCCGTCCTCGTTCAGCGAGGTCAATAATGGCCACACGATCGAGGTGACGGTCGGCAGCGGCAATTTCATCA
>NZ_JBFUDR010000140.1:0-15994 GCF_056404615.1 Massilia sp. P2_C2
GCCCGCGGCCATCGTCACCGATGACGGCTGGTGGACGCTGCACTTCGCGATTGCAGCCGCCGGCTGGCGCGCGATCCTGCAACTGGACCCGCAGGCCCCGTTCGCGGAAGCGCTGCTGGTGGCGCGCGCGCCGCTGTGCGTGCGCGACGGCGCCGGCGCGACGATCCTCGCCGGCCAGCTCGACGCCGACGGCGAATGCGAGGCCGCCTGGCCATTCGCCGACCCGCCCGGTACCCACCTGCAGGCGCACGGCGCCCGCTTCACCGTCGAACCGCTGGAGACGGACGCATGATCCCATTCTTCCGGCGCCCGGCGCCCGTCCTCGATGCCTGCGACCTCGGGCGTTCCGCCGTCGCGCTGCCGCTGCATGCCGGCTGCGCCGTGCCGGCCGAGTGCCCCGTCGTGATCGTCGATGCGGTGGGCCGTCCGCGCCGCGCCACGACGCCTGCTGGCAGGAAGGTCGAGCTGCGTCCCGGCGAACTGGCCTGGGCATTTCATCCGGGCCCGTACACGA
The DNA here is from genome assembly GCF_056404615.1 of Massilia sp. P2_C2. NCBI lineage: Bacteria > Pseudomonadati > Pseudomonadota > Betaproteobacteria > Burkholderiales > Oxalobacteraceae > Massilia > Massilia sp. P2_C2. Next base: position 515 of record NZ_JBFUDR010000140.1, read on the forward strand.
TCACCATCGTCCCGTTCGCGCAGGCGCCGGAAATCGGCCTGAACACGACGTTCGCCATCGATCCGCTCGACCCGGCCGCGGCGGGCAAGCGCTTCGACCTGTACCTGGCCGCGGAAGCGGATGGCCGCGTCGACCTGGCCGCGCTGGGTTCGGCCGTGGAAGGCGCCGTGCGCGCCGCGCTGGCGCAGGGTGCGCTCGACCTGCCGCCGTGCACGGCCATCGAGGAATGGAACGCGTTCCGCCAGGGCCTGAACCAGTTGCTGTACCTGCGCTACGGCCTGACGGTGGACGATTGCGTGCCCGTCGAGCTGGACGACGTCGACTATGCGGCGCAGCTGGCCGCGCGCGCCGCGCAGCCCCGGGAAGCCGTCGTCGCGGCCCCCGTCGCGATCGCGCCGCGCGTGGACCCGGCGCGGGACGACGCGAAGGCGCTGCGGCGCCTGTTCCTGGAACTGCCCTGCGTCATGTGCGGCCTGCGGCTGGGCGCGCTGCCGTCCGGACAAGACCAGTTCCGCCAGCAGCAGGCCTTGCTGCAGCGCATGGACCGCCTGTCGGTGGAGATCACGACGATGCCCGCGCTGGCGCTGGCGGCGCCCGGCCAGCCATTGCCGGTCGACGAGCAGTCGCGCCGCATGCGTCACAGCCTGCGCGCGGCGCGCGCGCTGGACGAGGCCTGGGCGCTGCTGGCCCRCCTCGACGGCGTGGACGGTGAACGGTTGGCGGCGCTGTACGACGAGGCCGAGCGCATCGTCGCCAATCTCGAGGCGGAATGCRCCGGACGGCGCGTCGCGAGCCTGCCGCGGGAGGCCGCGTGACGGCGCCGCAACAGGCCCGCTGCTTCAGCCGCCTGCCCGACGGCACGCTGCTGACGGTGACGGCCACGCGGCGCGAACGCGCGGGCCGCGCGGACGTCAAGTGCGTGGTCCCCGGCGATCCGCAACTCGCGGAGCGCGTGCAGCAGGCGGTGCGCCTGGCGCGCCACACGGAGGCGCGCATCGACAGCCGCGACCAGGTCGTGCTCAGCGTCGACCGCGTGCCGGCGGGGCGCGACTGGGAGCTGGCCGCCGTGCTGGCCGACCGCATGGTGCGCGGCATCTGGCACGGGCGTGGCGACGTCGTCGCGAACGGCTGGTCGGACGCCTGGGAGCTGGGCAAGGTCGAGGGCCACGACGTGGCCGACCCCTCGCCCGACGCGCTGCTGGGCGGACCGGGCGGCCTTGCTCACCTGGGCCAGCTGGACGGCCATCCGGATCCCGGCGCCGCCGTCTCCAGCGCGCGCGCCTGGTTCCCGCTGCACAGCGGCTTCGATGCCGATGCGCTGGGCTGGGTCGAGGTGAGCGTCCATCCGCTGGCGCCTGAGGCGGACAAGGTGGACGAGGAACAGACGATCGCGGKACCGGGCGCGGATGCGGCGCGCCAGCTGGCCGTGCGCCAGGCGCTGGCGGGTGCGCGCCACTTCGACGGCCGCGGCCTCGGGCGCTGGCGCACGACGGTGCGCTTCGGCCCGCAGGCGTTCGCGGGCCGCTCGTACGAACTGGCGCTCGTGCTGGCCGACCGCATCGCACGCGGCCGCGAATTCCTGCCGCGCGCCCGGCTGATCGCCACCGGCTGCTCGGACGCCTGGCATGCCGGCCGCGTGGACCCGGTCGACGATCTCGCGCCGAAATGCGCGCTGTTGCTGCGCGAGGCGGGGCCGGGCGACCGCGTCGTGCTGCCGCATGCGTGGCGCGACACGTTGCCGAACGGGTTCGCGGAAGGCCTGCGTGCACGCGGCGCGAGCCTGGCGTGCGTGGAGCGGATCGGGATCATTTGAAGCAGGCACGAAAGGAATCGAGATGTTGCGGATGTTCGGAGTCAATGGGGCGAAGTGCCCGCGCTGTGCGCACGGCAAGGTGGCGGCGGACGGCTATTGCGCCGCGTGCGGGCTGATGCCGGGGACGCCGCGCCACGCACCGGTGCTGGTGGAGAACCGCTGGGTGCCCGGCGCGGACGAACTGGCCGTGTTCTTCGGCGTGCGTACGCTGTCCGGCGTGTTCGTCAAGACGCTGCGCGTGCCCGCCACGGCGCGCGCCTACATCCTGCAGGGAGGATCGGCAACGGAAGTGCCGCAGGGCGAGTACGAGATCGAAGGCTTCTTCACCCGGCTGAACCATTTGCTGCGCGACCAGCATGCGGAAATCCTCGTCACGCGCAGCGGCGCGCTGCCGGTCGAATTCGAACTGGACGGCCTGCGCAGCGCGGAGCACCTGGAAGTGGCCGCGCGRCTGGCGCTGTCCGTGCGCATCGAGAACGTGCCGGCATTCGCGCGCCACTTCATGACGATGCCGGGCACGGTCAAAAGCGAACACCTGCGCGAACTGCTGCAGCAGCCCGTGCGCCAGCTGGCGGGCGAATTCGTCGCTGCCCGGTCGCTGCGCGAGATGGCGGGCGAGCGTGAGCTGCGGCCGCAACTCGACCAGCACCTGCAGGGCGGCCTCGCCACCCTGCTGGCGGATTACGGCCTTGCCATCGTGCGCGTGGAAACGCTGGCGCTGCGTCACGACCGCTTCGACGCCAACCGTGCGCGCATCGGGAGCCTGTGGCTCGCGGCCGACGAAGCGCGGGTGAAGGTCGAACATGCGCGCCAGCTGGACGAGCTGTACACGGAAGACGAGTGGCGCCGCATCGCACGGGCCGAGAGCGAGGCGCGTCTCGCGCAGCGCCGCACCGAACTGCGCCAGGGCGCCAGCCTCGACCGCGCCGAACTCACGTTGCAGAACGCCGAGCGCGCGCAGGCGATCCGCGCCCGCGAGATCGAGCTGTACGGCCGCATCGTCGAGGCGCGCACGCGCAAGCAGGCCATCGAGCGCGGCGCGCAGGAGCTCGTGGCGGAACTCGAGCACGAATTGAAGCAGAAGGGCGGCGCGCGCCAGGACGAGGAAGCGCAGTGGAACCACTTGCGCGAACTGGCGGCATTGCGCATGCGCGAAGAAGTGGCGCTGGCCCGCCAGGACGCTGCCCAGGCGCGTACGGTCGCGGCCCAGCGCTTCACGCACCAGTTGCTGCAGCAGCAGATCCGTAACAAGATCGAACAGGCGCGCGGCATCGAGGACGCAAGCCGCCAGCGCGCCGAACTCGCGCGCCTGCACGCGGCCGAGGACGACGTGGCGCGCCGTGCCCGCGAGCTCGAGGCCGAGGAACACGCGGGCCGCCTGAAGCTGCTCGAACTGGCGAACGCCGCGCGCCGCCGCGGTGCCGAGCGCGCGCTGGCATGGGACGATGCGCAGGCCGCGGCCCGTTTGCGCGCCGCGGAGCGGGATGAATCCGTCGATGTGGAAACCGTGCGCCAGCGCGTCGAAGCGCTGCGCCGCGACGGCACGCAGGCCGAGGCGCTGGCCCAGCATGAAAAACTGCTGCGCACGATCGAGGCGGATGCGACGCTGGCGCGCAGCGCCCAGCAGGTGGCGCTGGAAGGCGAACAGGTACGCGCGGCGCTGCAGGCCGATGCCCTCGCCGCGGAGCGGGAACATGAGCTGCGCCGCATGGAGACCCTGGGCGCGGTCGACGACGCGACGAAGCTGGCGCTGGCCGCCGCACCGAACGCGGCGCTGCTGGCCGACGTGCTGAAGGCGCGCACGCAGGCCGGCATGAGCGCCGACCAGCTCGCGGCGGTGCCGTCGCTGTCGCCTGAGGAGGCGCTGCGTCTGGCGCAGGAACACGTGGAGCGCGAACGCGCGCGCCGCGACGCCGAGATCGAACGGGAACGCCGCCACCAGCTCGACCTGCTGGCGTTGCAGAACGACGTCAACAAGACGGCGCTGGCCACGCAGGCGCAGCTCGGATCCAGCCTGGTCGCCGGCGCGGCCGCGTTGGCCGGGCATGGAGGATGCCGCCATGCGGACGCCCAGCCCGGCGACCGTTACTGCGGCAGTTGCGGCGCGCCGCTGCCGGCGCGGGGATGATGCAGACGGCGATCGACAAGCTGCGCGAGCTGCGCGCGCTGCACGAGGACGGCCTGCTGAGCCGCCAGGAATTCGACGTCCGCAAGAACGCGATCCTCGATGCCGCATACGCCGTCAATGCCGCGGCGGAGCCGGACGCGCCCGCGCGGCCCGGTACCGAGATCGGCCTGATGGCCACGCAGGAAGTGGGCCCGGCGCACCGCCGCTACCGGCTGGAGCGCCTGATCGCCCGGGGCGGCATGGGCGAGGTATGGCAGGCGACGGACATCGCAACGCACGCGGAACTGGGCCACAGCGCCCAGGTCGCGCTGAAGATCCTGCCGCCCAGCCTCACGGAAAACGCGCTGCACGCGAAGCTGCTGATCGAGGAAGCGGCGCGCGCCCGCCAGCTGGCGCACCAGCACATCGTGCGCGTCTACGACTGGGCCCAGGACCCGGCCACGGGCAGCTATTTCATCATCATGGAATGCCTCGAGGGCGAGGATCTCGACATGCTGCTGGCGCGCGAGGGGTGCCTGGACCTCGAGCGAGCGCTGGATATTCTTGCGCCGCTGGCCGACGCCCTCGACCATGCCTGGCAGGGGCACGGGATCGTCCACCGCGACATCAAGCCCGCCAACGTGTTCGTCACGCGCGGTGGCGACGTCAAGCTGCTCGATTTCGGCATCGCCGTCCGGGCGCGGGCGGGCGGCGCGGGCGGACTGGAGGCACCGGCCAGCTCGGGCACGGCCGGCTACCGCGCGCCGGAGGCCGCCGCTGCCGCCCCTCCCAGCCGCGCGCTGGATGTGTTCTCGGTGGCCGTGATGCTGGTCCGGATGCTGACGGGGGCGCTGCCGGCCGCCGGCGCCGTCCGGCCGGAGGCATTGAACGACGCCCAGTGGGACGTGCTGCAGTCCGGCTTCGCGCCCGATCCGCAGGCGCGGCCCGGCAGCGTCGCCGCGTTGCTGGACCGCCTGCGTGCGGCGCAGGGGCCGAGCGAGGACGAGTTGCGCGCCCGCGCCGAGGCGGCACGGCAGGCGGAAGAGGACGATGCGCGCCAGCGTGCCGAACAGGCCGCGCGCGACCTGGCGGCGCGCAAACTGGCCGAGGCCCGCGCCCAGGCGGAAGCGGCGGCCAGGGTGCAACTGGAGCGCCAGCGCCGCGAACAGGAGCGGGCCGCGAAGGCGGCGGCCGAGGTGGCCCGCGCGGCGCGCAAGGAGACGCTGCGCCAGCAGCTCCTGGCCCGGCGCGCGGAGGAAGCGGAAAAGGCGCGGCTGGAGCGCGAGGAAGCACAGCGCAAGCTCGCCCAGGCGAAAGCCGCCGCGGCTTATGTCGCGGAACAGAAACGCGCCCGTGCGGAAGAAGCGGCGCGCGCCCAGGCCGTCCTCACGCAACTGCTGCCCACGCCGGCCAGCCCGGTCGCCGACATGGAGGGCGTGCTGCGCGACCGCTTCCTGGACCTGGATGCCAAGGGTCCGGAACTGGTGCTGATGCCGACGGGCCGGTTCCAGATGGGCTCCCCGGAGCACGAGCGCAAGATCGCGATGGCCTCCGGTTCGCAGTCGTCCTGGCTCGCGCGCGAACTGCCGCAGCACTGGGTCGGCATCGACAAACCCATCGCGATGGGCCGCTATCCGGTGACGGTGGGCGAGTGGCGCGCATTCGTGCAGGCGACCGGCTGGTGCCCGGGCGGGGAAGTCGACTGGGACGCGCCCGGCTTCGCACAGACCGACCGCCATCCCGTCGTCGGCGTGAACTGGTTCGACGCGATCCGCTACGTGCGCTGGCTGTCCGAGGCGACGGGCAAATCGTACCGCTTGCCCAGCGAGGCCGAGTGGGAATACGCGTGCCGGGCCGGGACGAAGACGGCGTTCTCGTTCGGCGACACGATCACAACGGACCAGGCGAACTACGACGGCAATTTCACGTACAACGGCGGCCCGCGCGGCGTGTACCGGCGCGGCACGACGCCGGTCGGCATGTTTCCCGCCAATCCCTGGGGCCTGTACGACATGCACGGCAACGTGTGGGAATGGGTGCAGGACGTCGTCCACGACAACTACGAAGGTGCGCCGCTGGACGGCAGCGCGTGGGAAGAGGGCGGCGACCAGGCCCGCCGCGTGCTGCGCGGCGGCTCGTGGCTGTACAACCCGCGCTACCTGCGCGCGGCGCTGCGCAACGGCTTCTCGGCCGCGCTCTCGAACGACATCGTCGGCTTTCGCGTCGTGCGCGCGCTGATGTAGGCCGTCAGGCCGCCAGCGCGAGCCTGGGGCGCGCTGCGGGGGCTGGCGCCGCATCGTCGAGCCGGAACGTCGCGGCCAGCCGCGCCAGCGACTCGGCCTGGTCCTGCAGCGCGGCCGCGGCGGCGGCCGCTTCCTCGACGAGGCCGGCGTTCTGCTGCGTCACCTGGTCCATCTGGGCGATGGCCTGGTTGATCTGCTCGATGCCCGCGCTCTGTGCCAACTGGCGCTGCATCGCTTCCAGGCCTTCCAGCAGGCGGCCCATCTCGTCGCGGCGTTCGATGACCACCTTGTTCGACAGGTCGCCGCGTGCCATCGCGGCGAAATGGGCGAGCGCCTGGTCGAGCGGGCGCAGGATCGCACGCAGCAGCACCACCGACGAGCCCACGATCAGCACGGTGCCCAGCACGACGGCCGCGATGGCATAGATCATCAGGTGCCTGTGCAGGCGCTCGCTGGCCTCGAAACTCTCTTTCGTCATGCGGACCTGGTAGTCGTCCAGCTTCGCCGAGACATCGTTGAATGCGCCGAACGTGGCGATGATGTCGTGCGTGAACAGCGCATCGATATGGGCCGTGTCGTGCGCACGAACGGCCTGCTCGAGGGCGCGGAAGCCGTCGTTGATTTAGACCTGGCGGCGCGCCGCGACGTCGTGCGCGAGCGCCGCCTCCTCGGCATCCTGGGGCAGCGAGAGATAGGTGGCCCAGGCGCGGTCGGACTCGGCCAGGAAGCCGTCCATGCGGGCCAAGAGCTGTGGCGTGTCCGGCGCGTCCGGATGGGCGACGGCGCGGTCGAGCGCGAAGCGGGCCCGCGCCAGGTTGTTCCTGGCCTGGCCCAGCGCCACGGTCGAGAGTTCGTTCGAATACGTGCCTTCGAGCGCGGCGCCGGTCGTGCGCATGCCATCGATGCCGAGCACGCCGGTGGCGACGATGATCAGGCCGAGCAGGCCCATGGTGGTGATGAGACGGGTGCGGAGGGACAAAGTACGGAACATGGCGGGCACCGACGTCGCGGCCCTGCCGTGGGGCGACGCGCGTAGAGGATCGGAAAACGGGCGGCGGCTTGCGGTCGTGCCGTTACGGCACTCCCGACTTTAATCCCGGGCGTGGCGTTGGACCATTACAACGTGCTGTTCATTATTCGTCAGGTAACCTTGGTTGCTTTAAAACGACAACCATTTCGCCACGCGATTCGGCGCCGCAACGTTCGCCCGAAGCGCATAATGTCGGCATGGTCTTTCACTCCATGGAGGTTGCCATGCGCATTCCCAAGGACATCCAGATCCCGTTCATCGTGCTGTCGCTCGAAGCGGTGCTGCTGACCGGTGCCGCACTGATCTTCCTGATGCTGCGTCCGGGCTGACGCCGGCAGAGCAGCAGCGAGCCGATCAGGCGTCGTGCAGGCGTTCCGGCGTGCGCCGGCGGTCGCCTGCGCGGTTACGCTCGCCCTGGTCTTCCGGCCGGGGCGTGGCGGCGAAACGCACGCGGCCCGTGAAGCGGGCGAGACGGTCCAGCACGGTGGCCGGGCCGAGTGCCGTTTCGTGCCCGCTGGCCGGGTCGAGGTGCCAGAAGCCGCCGTCGCGGTGGAACAGCACGGGCAGGCCGGCCGCACGTGGCAACGTCCCGCCCGGCGCCAGGTCCGGCGCGACGTCGGGCGTCATCAGGATGAAGCTTTCGGCGCCGCCGCCCGCGTCCACGCGGTGCAGCACCAGCGCGTGCCGTTGCAGCGCGGTGACGACGAAGGTCACGACGCCGCGGATGCTGGCCGTCAGTTCGATGCGCATGCCGAGGCGCAGCGGGACCGGCACGTGCTTGCCGGGCCACACCCCGTCCAGCAGCAGGCCGTAGCGCGACCGGTCCTCGATCTCGAAGCCGTCGCGCGCGGGGCGGATCACGGCATGGCGCGCCGACAGGCGGCGCGTGAGCCCGGCGCGCACCGGGCCGTGCTCGCCGTAGTGTTCGAGCAGCAGGTCGGCATCAAGACCCGCCGGCTCCCAGCGTCCGAGCACGCATTCGTCCAGCGCGAACAGGCGCACGTGGCGCTGCGCGCCCGCGTCCGGTTCCGCATGCACGAGGCAGGCACTGTCCACGGGGCAGGGATGCGCGGGGCGTTCGGCAGGGATGTCGATTTCGATCAGGTCCTCGACCCAGGCGATCGTCGGCAGGCCGACGGACACCTTGCCGCCGTCCGCCGCCGCGTCCAGGTTCAGCTGGGCGATGGAGGCATTGCGGGCGTGGATGTCGATGTCGAGCGCGCCGCCGCCGGCCAGGCCCTGCACGCGGGCGATGGCGGCATCGTCGGCGCTGATGCGCACGTTTTTATGCGTGGCGAGAAAGGTCTGGTGGATCTCGCCCAGCGACGCATCCGGACGCGGCACCAGCAGCACGAGCGTCGCCACCCACGTGCGCGCCAGTTGCGGCCGGGCCGGGTCGCGCGCGTGGATTTCCAGGTCGATGCGGTACTGGCCATGTTCCCGTCCGCGCGACGAGAATTCCAGGAACACGGGACGCCAGTCGCCGCGCAAGGTGCGGTGGAAGTGCTGGCGGTCGCCGCCGGCGGGCAGCAGTTCCGATTCCAGCAGCAGCGCCAGCTGCGGCGGGACGTCGTCCGGCATTCCGCGCAGTTCCAGCCGGATCGCCTGGCGTCCGCCGGCCGCGCGCGGGTCGAAGCCGCTGACGTGCAGCTGCGGGCGTACCGGCTGCGGGCGTACCGGCGCGGACAGCGGTTGCGGCACGGCGGGTGCCGCACTTTCGGCGCGCACGCGCTTGAGCAGGTCGAAGCTGGAACCGAGCCTATCGATCGCATCTGCCGCCGGCTGCGCATGGCCGTGCGCACACACCGCCTCGCCGGGCGTGACCCAGACGGTGCAATGCGGATGGTCGGGACTGCTGCAACGCTTCATGGGCTTATCGGCTCGGAGGATGCTGCGGACGGATATCAGGGCTGGAGCTTACGCGATTGTAGCCGAGCGCGGCGCGCAGTATTCATCTTGTGGCAATAGAATTTTCCAAAATGCATCTTTTGCAATGATCACGGTCCGGGCAGTGCCGTCTCATCGTCGACGTGGACGGCGCCGGGCACGCGCACGAGGATGGCGCTGACGTTGTCCGGGAAAAAGAACGCGGCCGGATGGGCGTCGTAGGCGGCCTGCAAGGCCTGCAGCATCGTCGCGGCGTCCGCCTGGCCCGCCAGCAGTTGCGGCCATTGCGCCACCCAGCCGTACGGGTCCGAGCACGACCACAGCCCGTCCGTCGCCAGCAGGTAAGACGCGCCCGGGCGCAGCTCGAGCGGACGGCGGTCGGCCAGGCGGCACAGCCAGGCCGGCAGGTTCAGCGGCGACAGTTCGAACAGCGGGTCGTTCAGCCGGGAGGGATCCGCGAAGGCATTGCCGAGCAGGAAGGCCTGAGCGACCTGCGGCCGGTGTTCGCCATGCACCTGTTGCCACCATTCTTCCTCGCCCAGCAGGCCGGCCATCGCGTAGGCGGTGGCGGGCACGTGGTCGATCGTCAGCGGGGTCGCGCGCGCCGGCGTGATCTCGTACAGCCGCGAGTCGCCCACGTGGTACAGCAGCGGCGTGTCGCCCGCGCGCAATTCGAGCAGGGTGAGCGTCGTGCCGGGCCGCGGGCCGCGTGCGTCGGCGAAATGGCGCTGCAGGTCGGCGTGCAGCGCATCCAGCCGGCGCGCGAGTTCGGCCGCGCTGGCGCAGGGCGGCATCGCGAGCAGGCCGGTGGCGACGGCTTCCGCCGCTTCCCTGCCGTGGCCATGGCCGCCCATGCCGTCCAGCACGGCCAGCCGCGCGTGGCCGGGCCGCCAGCCGTCCAGGCGACGGCGCTGCACGGCCTGGTCCTGCAGCCAGGCCGCGTTGCCGTCCTCGTCGATCAGCAGCAGGTTGTCCTGGTTTTCCTCGCGCAGGCGCGGTCCGGCACCCAGGCGCGAGCAGGCGGCCACGTCGAGGTCGGTGAACTTGAGTCCGGCGATCCAGGCGCCGGCGTGGGTGTCATATGGGGACGATATCGGCATGCCATAACTCTAACCGGAAATGCCATATCTGCAAGCGCCGATTAGATGGGGTTTTCCCGTCTTCCCGTCAGTAACACGGCCGCGTTGACAAGCACGCACGCGCCGGCCGCCGTGAGCGCGAAGCGCACGCCGCACGCATCCGCGACCCTGCCCCAGACGACGCTGCCGACCGTGTACCCGCCCGCCATCACGACGAGGTAGATGGCCAGCGTGCGCGCCCGCACGGCGGCGGGAAACGACAGCTGGGCGGCCGCGTTCAACGTGGAGATGACGGCGGACCAGGCCATGCCTCCGCAGGCGATCAGCGGCACCAGCACGAGGAGCGAGTGCAGCCATGGCATCGCGGCCAGCATGAGGCCGTACACGACGAGCGCGCCGGCCAGGATGTTGGTCTTGTCGACGCGGGCGCGGATCGCGGGCAGGCAGAACGCGGCCAGCACGGCGCCGCCGCCCAGGCTGCCCATCAGCGTGCCGAACACGCTGGCATCCATGCGCAGCACGTCGCGCACGAACACGGGCAGCAGCGCAGCGTAGGCGATGGTGGAAAAGAACACGGTCGCCACGTTGCGCAGGATGCGCCGGTAGCGCGGGCAGCCGAGGGCCGTGTGGAGGCCTTCGCGCAGGCGCACCAGATAGCCCGCCTGGACGCTCGGCCGGCCCCCGCCTTCGCGCCACCACGCGCGGTAGACGACGAGCAGCCCGGCGAACGAGATTGCGTTCACGAGGAACAGCGGGCCGGGCCCGATCCACTTGAACAGGATGCCGCCCAGCGCCGGCCCGATGATCGCGGCCGTGTTGTACGACAGGTTGTTCAGCGTGGCCGCCGCTTCCACCTCGTCCGGTTCGACGAGCCCGGACAGCGCGGCCTGCCACGCGGGCCACATGAATGCGGACCCGCAGCCGAGGCAGAACACGAGCGCCAGCACGGCGGCATGCGGCGCGTGGCCGCTCGCCACCAGCGCCGCCATCGTGCACGCGCAGCCGGCCTGGAACAGGTTGCAGAAGAACAGGAATTTCGGCCGATGCACGGCATCCGCGACGACGCCGGCGAACAGCGCGAACAGGAAGATCGGGATATAGCTCGATGTCTGTACGAGCGTCGTCGTCGATGCCGAATGCGAGCTGGAAGCGATCAGCCAGGCCGACGCGAACGTCTGGATCCACGTGCCGACGTTCGAGACGAGGTTGGCGCACCACAGGCGCCGGTAGCGTGCGTGGCGCAGCGGCTGCGTCAGCGGGACCTTGCGCCGGGACGGCGCCGTTGCGCCGCCTGCCGACGCGGATGGGGCGAGGCTGTATTTCTTCATGGAACCAGTCTACGGGCGCGACAGTGGACGGTCAACGCGGTGCGTCGTTTTCCCAACGTGACGTTTCGACAAGTCCGACATGAGGCCGTATCATCGGATCATGATCCGACCGTTCACCCCCGCCGACATCGCCGCGGCCGCTGCCGTGCTGCGGCGCGCCGCCGAAACTTTCGTCCTGCACGAGTCCAGCCCGGAAGACGCGGCCGCGTTCCTCGCCGAGCACGACGAGGCCGGCTTGCGCCGCAACCTGGACGCCGGCTTCGTCTATCACGCGGCCGTCGTGGACGGCGTGCTGGCCGGCTTCATCGGCGTGCGCGGCGGTACGCACGTGTACCACCTGTTCGTGGACGCGCCCTGGCAGCGGCGCGGCATCGCGCGCGCCCTCTGGCTGGCGGCGCGGGCGGCGGCGCTGCAGCCAGGCCACGCGGGCATCTTCACGGTGAACGCGTCGAACGTCTCGGTGCCGTTCTATGCGTCGCTCGGGTTCGAGCGCACGGCGCCGATGCAGGTGTCGACGGTGCGCTACAACCCGATGCGGCTCGTGGCCGCGCCGTCAGCGTCCGGCGTGGGCGGCGCGCACCTCGTCGGCGCGGCGTAGCCACAGGCTGCTGGCCCAGCCTTCGACGGGGTAGCCGTTCACGCTGGCCCGCACGCGCCACCAGTCGCCATCCGTCGCGCCCGTCGCGCTGACGACCGTCCCGGCCGGCAGCACGCGCATGCGCGCGGCGCGCACGCCGCGATCCTCGCGCAGGTTCAGGTCGTCGATGACGCGGTAGCGCGCGCCGGCCTCCGGGCTGGCCGGCAGCGTTGCGAGCACCACCTGGGCGGACGACGGCGCGGCCGGCAGCAACGCCGAGAAGAGCAGGCCGAAGGCGAGCGTGCCGCCGGCCAGCACGGCCAGCGCGCGCAGGTTGGGGCGGCGCCACCACGTGCGTGGCGTGCACCAGGCGGCCAGCACGAGCGTGAGCGCCAGCGCGCCGGCCCATGCGAGCCAGGGCTGGACGGCGACGGGCAAGCCGGCGGGCATGGTGGCCTCAGGCATCGAAGCGCAGCACGTAATGGCCCGCGACGAGGTGGTGCCCGGGCGGCAGGCGGTATGGCTGCTCGGGCGTGGCCGTGTCGATGGCGGCGACGAAGCCCAGTTGCTCGTCCAGGTGGTACAGGTCCTGCGTGGCGGACAGGCGCGCGATCATCCAGCCTTCCGGTCCCACTTCGAAGCTGAATGCGTCGCGCGACAGGCCGAGGCGGTCGGCGCTGGTGGGCGGCGCGCCGGCCGCGTTGCGCAGGAAGCGGGGCGAATCGAGCACGCGCAGCGCGGCCAGCATCGGCGCGCCGCGGCCGAACGTGAAGCGCGCGCCGCCCGCCACCGGCTGCGCCAGCGGATGCGGCAGCCGCAGCAGTGCGCAATAGCGCTCGGCCAGCGCCGGCGCGCATGCGGCCAGTTCGAGGTAGACGCCGTCGACGGGCCGGAAGCTGGCCGGCACGGCGATCCGTTCGCGGCCGGCGGGCGTGATCGCCTGCAGGGCGTCCTGGTCGTCGACGGCGAAGCGGATGATGGTGTCCGCGCTGGGGGCGACCGGGACGAAGGCGCGGTTCAGGCCGATCTCGAGCAGCCGCGCGCCGGTCTCGCGGTAGCGCGACAGCCGCGGCAGGGCCAGCGCGGCGAGGGACACGCGCTGGCGCGCCACCGGCGCATAGGTGGCCTCCAGTTCCGTGCCGGCGGGCCGGGGGGCCGAAGCGCGCGACGCGGGCACGGCCGTCCGCTCGGGATCCGTCGCGGCGCGCGGCTTCCAGACCGCAGGTTGGGCCGTGGCCGGCGCCGGTGCAGGTTCGGCTGCAGCCTCGGCCTCGGGTGTGGGGACAGGCTCCGGCGCGGGGAGCGCGACCGCCGGCTTCGCCGCCGTGCTGGCCGGCCGGGCCGGCGTCACGCGCAGCAGCAGGCGCAGCGCGGCGCCGTTGGCGTCGATGCCGCCGCGGCGCGAGCGGATCGTCCAGTAGCCGGCGGCGGCGTCCCAGTTGCATTCGAACGCATCGCGCGGACGCACCTGCATTTCGACCGGGGCGTCCGGGCCGTCGTTGATCAGGAGGACCGCCCCCTCCGCGCCGAACGGCCAGCCCGGCGCGCCATAGGTCGCGTCGCGGTCGTCGTGGCCGATGAGGATGAGGCGCTGGTTCGGATAGATGGGGCACACCGCCTTCCACACGGCGCTGTCGCGCGAGACGCTGACCGTGTACTGGACGGGTTCCCCCGCAGCAGGCAGGTAGACGGCATGGCCGAACCGCACTTCCACTTCGCCCGGCGCCAGGTGCTCGGCCCCGACGACCTGGTAACGCACCTCGTCGCCCTGCAGCAGGTCGCCGAAATCCTTCTGGTGCAGCGCCGTCAGGCCTTGCGCGAGGTCGCGCGCGCGGGCGCCGCGCGTGAGGTGCCGGTCATCGTCCACTTCTTCCTGCGGCAGCATCAGGGTCACATGGGAAAAGCAGCGGGTGGCGACGTGGCCGCGCTGTTCGCGCGGCGCGCGTTCGAGCAGGTCGCGCAGCAGCGGGCGGCGCGCGAACAGCGCCAGTCCGGGCGCCTGCCAGATGGCGTGCGCGTCGAAGACGTCGTTGATCTTCCCTAGTGTTTCATGTTGGACGTAGACCGGCATGATTCGTTCTCCTCTATCGATTGGCTGCTGACGGCAGCGGCACCTAGCAGGGGGCAGATGAAAAACAGCAGGTGCGAACCGCCCGCCGACAGGAAGCTCATCGGCTGGCCCATCACCGGGAAGATCGCGAGGTTCGTGCCCCAGGAGAGCAGGAAGTGGCCGAACGCGAACGCGGCCCCGCCGGCGAGGAAAAAGCAGCGCAGGCGCGCCATCCACGCGACGCGGAAATCGTGCGCATGGGCCCCTGTCAGCCAGCACCGCACCGCGAGGCGCAGCAGCGCGCCGAGGAACAGCGCCTGCAGCAGCCACAGGCCGACGCTGGCCGCCAGCCCGTGCCGCTGCAGGAAGAACGATGCGGCGAAGTCGTCCTGCACGGCCGGGATGCGCAGCGCGGCACCGGGATCCAGGCCGAGCGCCGCCAGCCCGAACATGCCGTCGATGCCGCGCCAGCCGCCTTGTGCGATGGCGCGCGCGCCCAGCAGCAATTGCTGTCCCGTGTGCGGATGCGTGCCGGGATCGAGCCAGACGAGGAAGCGGTCGGCATAAAAATCCCAGCGTGCGATGCCGTCGGCGCCGGCGCCGCGCAGCAGTGCGACGGCGAGCACGGCGCACAAGGCCAGGCCGGCCAGCGCGCATGCCGTCGCGCGCCGCCGCATCGCCAGCGCCTGGGCCAGCATCATCGTGCCGGCCCACAACGCCAGCAGCACGAGCGGTGAGTAGTCGTCGACCTGCACGAGGGCCACGCCCAGCAGCAGGATGAACAGCAGCACCGGCGCCGCCAGCCGCAGGCCGCGCCGCCACGCGCCGCCCGGCGCGGGACCGTCGGCGCAGGCGAGTGCCAGGCAATGCGCGGACAGTGCGGCCAGCGCCAGCTTGGCGAATTCCACCGGCTGCAGGTCGAACACCCCGGTCTCGTCGCCGTACGCAACCTGCAGCAGCAGCGCCACGAGCGCCACGCCCGTCAGCAACAGCAGCGCGCCTTCCACGCGCGCCTGCGGCTGTCGCCGCAACGGCCGCGCGAGCTGCGCCAGCGCGACGGCACCCGTGCCCAGCGCGAGCAGCGCAGCCGTCTTGTGGTAGTGGCGCAGCCAGGCGCTGTCCGGTGCGCCGAGGCCCAGGTCCAGCTGGGCCAGCAGGCCCAGCGCCAGCAGCGGCAGCGCGCTGGCGAGGACGGGATCGCAACGGCGCGGCGCCAGCAGGGCGAATGCGAGCGCGGCCCAGGCGACGACCATGTCGACGCCCGCCCCGGCAGGTGTACCGCCGCGCTGCAGCCAGAACAGGCTCGCACCCGTACCGCACAGCAGCAGCGCCATGCCGCCCGCCGCGCCCGTGCGCAGGCGTGCGC
>NZ_JBFUDR010000141.1:0-15986 GCF_056404615.1 Massilia sp. P2_C2
TCCTGGCGCCGCCCRACGAGCCGGAAGTCGCCGCCACCTATGCCGGCGCGCGCATCGTCACGAACAATCCCTACGCATATTTCGCGCGCGCGGCGCAATACCTGTGCGTGCCGGATCCCGCGCCGGCACCGGGCATCCACCCGTCGGCCATCGTGCACGCGGATGCGCGCGTGCACGCGACGGCAACCATCGGCCCGCACGCCACGGTGGAGGCGGGCGCGTCGATCGGCCCGGGCGCCGTGATCGACGCGGGCTGCTACATCGGCCGCGACGCAACGGTGGGCGAGGGCACGCATTTCTTCGCCAACGTCACGTTCCACGCCCGCTGCGTCATCGGCGCGCGCGGCATCGTGCACTCCAGCGCCGTGATCGGCGGCGACGGCTTCGGCTTCGCGGTGGACGGCGGCGTGTACATCAAGATCCCGCAGACGGGGCGGGTGGTGATCGGCGACGACGTCGACATCGGCTCGAACACGGCGATCGACCGGGGCGCGCTGGACGATACTGTGATCGAGGACGGCGTGAAACTCGACAACCAGATCCAGATCGGCCACAACTGCCGCATCGGCGCGCACACGGCGATGGCCGGCTGCGTGGGCGTGGCGGGCAGCGCCAACATCGGCCGGCACTGCACGGTCGGTGGCGCGGCGATGATCAACGGCCATATCACCATTGCCGACAACGTCCACATCACGGCGGGCACGCTCGTGCCGAACTCGATCGCCGTGCCGGGCCGGTACACGGGTTTTTATCCGATGGCGCCGAACGCGGAATGGGAACGTAATGCGGCGCTGCTGCGCAATCTGTCGGCGATGCGGGAGAAGATCAAGGCGATCGAGCGGGCGATCAAGACAATGGGCGGACCGGAATGCAGTGCCGGTACGGCGCCAGCGTCATGAAGGAAATATTGCGAGCAAATACGGGTCATGCGCCGGAGGAATCCGGCAGCGCTTGAGCGGTCAGTCGTGCAAATACCGCTGCGAATGCGAGGCCGGCAGCCTGCGCGCGGGGCGCGCCCACGTCGAAGGTGCAATGGCGAAGGGCGGGGGGATCGGCCAGGCCGGCGTCGGCCAGCATGTATTCGGCACGCAGGGCCCCCAGCATGCCATCCATCATGACGTCCTGCATGTCCAGCGCGGCGTTGTCGGTATGGCCGCCGTCGAGCACGCTGGGTGCGAACGCCATCGAGCGGGCGCCGAAACGGATCGCCTCGCGCATCGCGACGCGGGTGGCGCGTCGCAGCATGTCGCCGTCCAGCACAGCGGGATCGCCCAGCCCGATCACGAGTACCGCCCGCGGCACCACGCCCGGCGGTGGTGATGTCACCAGCAAGGTTTCCATCGGTTGCGCGCGGAATGCGCCTGCCGCCCGCAGGCGCGTCAACTGGCCACCGAGCGCCTGGTCCAGCGCCAGCAGGCCCCCGGCGATGCCGGCCTGCCCCATTTCGTGCTCGAACATGCAGGCCACGCTGAAATCTACGTCAGCCTGCGCCGGCCCCCAGGCGACGACATCGAACACGACACCGTCGGCGCTGCCGATCGGCAGACGGATGGGAGTGGTGGAATGCGCGTGACCGGTCATGGTGGCTCCCTCTTTGCGTTGCGTACCGCTCCAGCCGGCTCATCGTCGGATGAGGGCTCGCAGCAAGATGCTAATGCCGTCGTCGCGGCGCCGCATCCGCCAAAAGTCAGGGCCGCCGGGCGCGGCTCACCCGCAACTCTTGATCTCCGCCCCGTCGTAACGCTCGGCATAGCCTTCGATGCGTTTGCGCGTCGCCGCATCGAGCCCGCGCACGCGATAGACGTAGTGCACGGTCTGCGGCCCGCGCGGCGCGATGCGCGCCGTGTGCACGCCCTGTTTGCCCAGTTGCGCGAGCAGGCCCTGGGCGCCGCTCTCGGTCTTGAACACGCCGAGCGAGATCGCGTACTTCAACGGCGAATCGCCCTGCATGACGTAGAAATTGGTCACGCCCAGGTCGCGCAGTTCGGCCGCCTTGCGGTCGGCCGCTTCCTTGCTGCCCTGCGAGGGGATGTGCACGAGCCAACTGGTCACGTCCTGCGCCTGGACCGTCTGGCGCGACTGGCGGTCGCCCAGGTCGAGCGCGGCGAGGCGCGCTTCGAAGCGACGGGCGTCCGTGGCGTCGAGCGGGCCGATTTCCGTGCAGGCGAACGAGGGTGTCGGCGCTGGTGCAGCCACCGGCGTAACAGCATTGGCGGCAACGGTGGTGGGAGCGCTCGCCGCCGCGCTGGCGGCGTCCGCGCTGCTGGCCGCGGCCTCGCCGCCGCCCGGCGGTGTGGTGGCCTTGGCCGCAGCCTCGGCCTGCTCGCGCGTGAGCAGGGTCATCTTGGCCGTGTTGAACTGGCGCTTCAGGCGCGCCGGTTCGTGTTCATAGCTTTTGGACGTGCCGACCAGGCCCTGCGCATACGCGAACAGGGCGGCGTTCAGGAACAGCAGGGACCAGAAGGCGAATCGTAGCAAGGCGAGTCCTCAAGGGGATGCGGGTTCGGCAGCAAGCAGCGGTGCGGCCGCGTGCAGCCCCACCAGCACGATATTATCCAGCATCCAATGCGGAACGGACAGCAGCGGGGCCACGCTGGCCGCCGCGCCGCCCGAGATGACGCACAGGTCGGCCGCCAGCGCGGCGCAGGCCCGTTCGATCGCGCCGGCCTGCGCGGCCAGGCAGCCGGACAGGATGGCGTCGCTCGTCTGGTCCGCGAACACGGGCGGGGCGACGTAACCGTGCGTGCCCGGCGCCACCTGCGGCAGCTGGGCCGTGCCGCGCGCGAGCGCGCCCAGCATCAGGCCCAGGCCCGGCAGGATCATCCCGCCCAGGAAGTCGCCGGCGGCCGTCACGGCGTCGACCGTGGTCGCCGTGCCGCACGTGGCCACGACGAGGGCCTTGCCGGGGGCGACGCAGCGCGCGCCGAGGGCGGCGGCGAAGCGGTCGCTGCCCAGTTGCACCGGGTTGCGGTAGTGGTTGCGCAGGCCATTCAGTTCGGCGCGCGACGTGAACCAGTGCGGCGGCGCCGGCAGCAGCGGGGCGAGCAGCGCGGCCAACTGGGCCTGCATCGCATGACCCGCGACGTTCGAGATAATGGCGCGCGTGAGCCCCTGGCCGGCCCAGGCGGGCTCCAGGCGCTCCAGTTCCGCGTGCGGCACGGCGCCGTGCGCGGTCCAGTCGCCCGGTGCCGCGCCGGCATCCGCGATGGCCCATTTGATTCGGGTGTTGCCTGCGTCGACGAGCAGCAGCATGATGTCCTCCGTGGCGATCAGTCGCGCTCAGTTACGTGTCCGCAGCGACACGTCGCCGGCGACGATGGTAACGCGGCCGGCCGCCGTGTCGAGCAGCAGGCGGCCGGTGTCGTCCACCCCGGCGGCGAGTCCCTCGTGCTGGATCTCGCCCCGGTCGAGCAGCACGACCGGCCGGCCCTGCCACGCATGCAGCACGTTCCAGCGTGCGGCGAACGCGGCGAATCCTGCGCGCGCGAACAAGGATAGCGCATCGGCCAGGCCGTCGAGCAGGGCGGCCATCAACTCGTCGCGGTCCATGCGCGCGAGCCACGGTACCGCGGCGGCACTGCGGCCTATCTTTTCTTCGAGTGCGTCCGGCATCACGAGGTTCACGCCGATCCCGACGATGGTCCAGGCCGCGCCATCCGGCGTCACGTGCGTCTCGACGAGGATGCCGGCCAGCTTGTCGCCATCCTTGAGCACGTCGTTCGGCCATTTCAGCTGTACGGGCTGGCCGAGCCGGCCCAGCGTCTCGGCCAGCGCGACGCCGACCGCGAGCGGCAGCCCGGCCAGGCCGCGCAGGCCGTCGGCGAAGCGCCAGGCCAGCGAGAACGTCAGCGAGTGATCCGGCTCGGACAGCCAGCTGCGGCCGGCGCGTCCGCGGCCCGCGGTCTGGTGTTCGGCGACCAGCAGCACCGGTTGCGTCAGCCGTGGCGCGCGCGCCAGCAGGTCGGCATTCGTCGAGCCGGTTTCGCGCACCACCTCGACGGCGACGCCGGCGCGCGCCAGTTGCCGGATGCGGTCGGCGTTCATCGAGGGGACCCCGCCTTTGCCGCCTTTTGCGGCGCATGCACGAACAGTGCGTCGAACACGACGTTGGGCAGCAGGCGCAGGAGTTTTGCCACGATCCCCATGGGCCAGGGGATCACGCGGTAGCTGGCGCCGGCGTCGATGGCGCGCGCAGCCGCGGCCGCGAAGCGGTCGACGGGCATCAGGAAGGGCATCGGAAAATGGTTTTGACGGGTCATCGGGGTGTCGATGTAGCCGGGCACGATGGTCACGACCCGGATACCGTGGGGTTGCAGTTCGAGGCGCAGCGATTCCGCATAGGCGTGTACGGCCGACTTCGACGCGCAATAGGCGCCGGCGCCCTTCATGCCGCGGATGCCGGCGACGCTGCCGATGGCGACGAGGCGGCGCGGGCCAGTCTCGCGCTTCATGGATTCGATGAACGGGGCGAAGGTCGCCACGGTGGCCGTAACGTTGACGGCGAAGATGTGACCGAACTCGGCGAGGTCGCCCGGCCGTTCCGTCAGCGTGCCGGCCGAGACGCCCGCGCTGGCGATGACGATGTCGGCGCCGCCCTCGCGCGCGATGAAGTCGGCGGCGGCATGCGCGAGCGCCGCGTGGTCCGTCACGTCGACGGCGTAGATGTGGTGGTCGAGGGACGATGGCAGCGAGGCGGCCAGGCCGCGCAATGCGTCGTCGCGGCGGCCGAGCAGGCCGAGGACGGCGCCGCGCGCTGCGTATTCGCGCGTCAGCGCGGCGCCGAGGCCACTGGACGCGCCCGTGACGAACACGCGCAGCCGGCGGCGCCGCGCGGCGGTCATTGCTTGTCCGCTTTCGCTTTCGCGACGAGGAAGTCCATCACCTGCAGCGCCATCTGCTGTTGCTGGGCTTCCGTGCTGCCCTCGGGCGCGCTTGCGCCCACGTGCGAGGGCGAGGTCACGAAGCGGCCATCGATGACGACGAGGGGCCAGCGGTCTACTCCATACGCATCCATCAACGCGCCCGCACGGCGCAGCCTCGCCTGGATACCGAACGAGCGATACGTGTCGATGAATTTTGCGCGGTCGATGCCGTTCTGCGCCACCCAGTCGAACACCTGTTCGTCGCTGGACAGGCGCAGGTGCTGCTGGTGCAGCGCGTCGAACACCTTTTGATGGTACTGGTCCAGCAGGCCCATCGCGTCGAGCGTGTAGAACAGGCGCTGCTGCGCCAGCACGCCGGCGCCGCCCGGCACGTGCACGCGCTTGAACACGATGTTGTCGCCCTGCTTCTTCACCCATGCCGACAGCAGAGGCTCGAACGCATGGCAGTGCGGGCAGTAGTAGGCGAAGAATTCGATGACCTCGACCTTCTTGCCGGTGTCGGTCGGCTGCACGGACGGCAGCGCGAGGTATTGCGTCCCTGCCTGCGGGTCGGCGGCCAGGGCCGGGAGCGCGGCGAATCCGGCGGCAAGGCCGAGGAGGGCGGTGCAGAACAGGCGGCGCGGTGCGTGCATTCCGGCTCCTCAGCGCTGGTTACGCACGATGTCGACGACGACGCCGTTGTCGAGCAGCTTGGCGCGCGCTTTGTTCATGGACTCGACCTGGTTGTACGGGCCCAGGCGCACGCGGTGCAGCACGCCGCTGTCGGTCGTGCGGTCGCTGATCGTCGCCTCGAAACCGAGCAGCGCCAGCTTGGCGCGCGTGGCTTCGGCGTCCGCCATGCCGCGGAACGCACCGGCCTGCAGGTAGTACACGTACTCGCCCGCAGCGGCGGCGCCGGCGGCAGGGGCGGGCGCCGGCGCGGGTGAGGGCGAGACCGAGGCGACGCGCGTTTCCGCCTTCGGTTCCGGTTTGGCCGGCGGCGCGTCCTTCATCGCGGCGATCGCCTGGCCCAGCGGATCGGCATCGGCCGGCTTGGCTTCGGCGGGTCTGCTGTCAGCTGCGGCGGGCGCGCCATTGGTCCTGGCGGCCGCCTTTTCCGCGACCTCCTTGTTCGCCTCGCGCGCGGCATCGCGGTTGGCGTACATCGGCTTGTTCGGATCCTGGGCCTGGCCCGGCGCCGGATCGGCCGGGCGGCCCGCCTTGGCCGTCTTGTCGGTGAACGGCGAGGCGCCCTTGGTGATCGTCAGCGCGACCGCGACCGCGATACCCAGGCCGACGATCAGGCCGATGATGAGGCCAGTGAGCGTGCTGCCCCGCTGGCGCGAAAAGGAACGAAGCTTTCGGTGGGTCATGTAGGACGGTCGGTCGTTGAAACGATGCTTACATTTTTTCCGGCGCCGAGACGCCGATCAGGGCCAGGCCGTTGCGCAGCACCTGGCGGATGGCGGCCGCCAGCGCGAGGCGCGCAAGCTTCGTCGCCTCGTCGTCGTCGAGCAGCCATTTGTGGGCGAAGTAGTAGCTGTGCAGGTCGGCGGCCAGTTCGCGCAGGTAGAACGCGACCTGGTGCGGGCCCAGCTCGACGAGCGCGCGCTGCAGCATCTCAGGGTACGCCGCCAGCTTGGCCAGCAGGCCGGATTCGTGCGCATTCGTCAGCGGCGACAGGTCGGCGTCCGCCAGCTGCGCGACGTCGCCGCCCCAGTTCGCGAGGGCCGAGCAGATGCGCGCGTGGGCGTACTGCACGTAGTACACGGGGTTCTCGTCATTGGTCGCGAGGGCGACGTCGACGTCGAACACGAATTCCGTGTCGGCCTTGCGCGAGATGAGGAAGAAGCGCACGGCATCGCGGCCGCGGGTCACTTCGCCGTTGCCCGACCATTCGATCAGGTCGCGCACGGTCACGTACGAGCCGGCGCGCTTGGAGATCTTGACCTCCTCGCCGTTCTTCATGACGGTAACCATCTTGTGCAGCACGTAGTCGGGATAACCCTGCGGGATGCCGATGTTCACGGCCTGCAGGCCGGCGCGCACGCGCGCGATGGTGCCGTGGTGGTCGCTGCCCTGGATGTTGATGGCCTGGTCGAAGCCGCGCTTGAATTTCTGGATGTGGTACGCCACGTCCGGCACGAAATAGGTATAGGTGCCGTCGGACTTGCGCATCACGCGGTCCTTGTCGTCGCCGTATTCGGTCGTCTTGAGCCACAGGGCGCCGTCCTGTTCATAGGTCTTGCCGGCGTCGACCAGGGCCTGCACGGCCGCTTCGACCTTGCCGTCGGTGTACAGCGAGGACTCGAGATAGTAGTTGTCGAACTTGACGCCGAACGCCTGCAGGTCCTGGTCCTGCTCGTTGCGCAGGTAGGTCACGGCGAAGCGGCGGATCGATTCGATGTCGTTCGTGTCGCCGCTGGCGGTGGCGGGCTGGCCGTCGCTGGCCGACACGGTCTTCCTGGCGAGGAAGTCGTCGGCGATGTCCTGGATGTAGTCGCCGTTGTACGCCGATTCCGGCCATTCGATGTCGCCCGGACGGAAGCCGCGCGCGCGTGCCTGGACCGAATTGGCCAGGGTCAGAATCTGCACGCCGGCGTCGTTGTAATAGAACTCGCGGGTGACCTGGTGGCCCTGCGATTCGAACAGCGACGACAGGGCGTCGCCCAGCGCTGCCTGGCGGCCGTGGCCCACGTGCAGCGGACCGGTCGGGTTGGCGGACACGAATTCGATGATCACGTGGTGGCCGTTGCCGGACTCGCCGCGGCCGAACGCCTCGCCCTGCTGCAGGACGGTTTTCACGACGGACTGCTTGGCGCTGGCGGCCACGCGCAGGTTGATGAAGCCGGGGCCGGCCACGTCGGCCGATTCGATCAGGCTCTGTGCCTTGGGATCGGCCTGCAACGCGGCGACGAGGCGGGTGGCCAGTTCGCGCGGGTTCATCTTGAGCGGCTTGGCCAGCTGCATGGCGATGTTGCAGGCGATGTCGCCGTGGCTCGGGTCGCGCGGACGCTCGAGGACGACGTTAGGGCTGAGGTCGCTGCCCGCGACGATGGGGGCCAGCGCGGCCTGGAACAGGGCAACGATCTCTTGTTTTTGTTGGGCGAGCATGAACTGTGGTCGAAAATATAAGGGTCGGTCGCGACGCGGTGGCGATGCCACGCGAAACAAGCAACCATTATACTGGTTTGCCGCAATGCGCAATACCACCTGGGAACGCCATGCCAAGCCTCGCTTAAGCCTGCGCAACGCCGTAACCGTTACAATGTGCGTCTTTATGCATTGAACGATTGCCATGACCGAAAAGCGCCCGACGCTCACCCTCAAACCCAAGGCCCCGACGGCCGATACCCGGCGCGGCCGTAACGACCGTACCGGGTCCGGCCCGGCACGCCCGGGTGGCGCGCCCGGCAAGGGTAAGGCTGGCCCGCAGGCCGGCAAGCCGGCGAGTTCGGCCACCCCTTCGGCCGCACCGCGCGGCCAAGGCGGCACGGCGCCACGCGGCACGCAACGCATCGAGCCGGCGCCGCGCGATACTGGTTACGCGCAGTCGCGCGACGCCCGTCATGCGCAGTCGCGCGACGCCGGTCATGTTCATTCGCGCGATGAAGGCCCGCGCCTGCGCCACAGCTACGAGGTCAAGGCGCCGGTCCAGCTCGATTACCGTCCCGACCTGCGTCCCGATGCGCTCGCGTTCGCCCTGCTGGGCGCGGCGAGCAGCCTGGCGCGCGTGCGCGCCGGCATGGCATTGCCGCAGGCACTGGCCGAGGTATTCCAGGCCTGGGACGCCCCGCCACAGGCGCGCGGCGCCATGCAGGACATCGCCTACCGCGCGATGCGCCAGCTGGGCCGCAGCGGCATCCTGCTGGGCATGATGACGAGCAAGGCGCCCGAGCCGCCCATGCTGGCCGGCCTGCTGGAGTGCGCGCTGGCGCTGCTCGACCCGCCCGCGGGCACCGAGCCGCCGTACGAAGCCTTCACCGTCGTCGACCAGGCCGTCGGCGCCGCCGCCGCGCACCCGGATTTCGCCCACGCGAAGGCGATGGTGAACGCCGTGCTGCGCCGCTTCCTGCGCGAGCGCGAGCAGGTACTGGCCGCCGCCCTGCGCGAACCGGTGGCCCAGTGGAACTATCCGCAGTGGTGGATCGATTCGGTACGCACCGCGTATCCGGACGACTGGCAGGACGTCCTCGCCGCCGGCAACCGCCAGCCGCCTTTGACCCTGCGCGTGAACCGCCGCAAGACCGACGTCGACACCTACCTGAAGACGCTGGCGGCTGCCGGCATGGACGCGACGCAGGTGGGCCCGAGCGCCGTGCGCCTGGCCCAGGCCGTGAACGTGGCGCAGCTTCCCGGCTTTGCCGACGGGCTCGTGTCCGTGCAGGATGCGGGTGCCCAGCTGGCCGCGCCGCTGCTGGACGTGCGCGATGGCATGCGCGTGCTGGACGCCTGCGCGGCCCCGGGTGGCAAGAGCGGACACATCCTGGAATGCGCCGACGTCGACCTGACGGCGCTGGATGCCGATGCGCGCCGTCTCGTCCGGGTCGAGCAGAACCTGCAGCGCCTGGGCCTCTCCGCCACCGTCAAGGCGGGTGCGGCCGAGGCGATGGATTGGTGGGATGGTCGTCC
The DNA here is from genome assembly GCF_056404615.1 of Massilia sp. P2_C2. Lineage (NCBI taxonomy): Bacteria > Pseudomonadati > Pseudomonadota > Betaproteobacteria > Burkholderiales > Oxalobacteraceae > Massilia > Massilia sp. P2_C2. The sequence continues at coordinate 9,495 of NZ_JBFUDR010000141.1, forward strand.
ATACGATCGTATCCTCGCCGACGTGCCGTGCACGGCATCCGGCATCGTGCGGCGCCACCCGGATATCCGCTGGCTGCGCCGCAAGAGTGACACCCACCAACTTGCAACACTTTCCAGCAAAATACTCGACAACCTTTGGCAGATGCTGCGGCCCGATGGTAAATTGCTGTTCGTGACATGTTCGCTCTGGCCGCAGGAATCGGAAGCGCAGGCCGCCGCCTTCGCGGTGCGCCACGGTGCGATCCGTCTCGATGCGCCGGGCCAATTGCTTCCTCGAAGCGGCGTCGGGCAGGATCATGACGGTCTGTTCTATGCGCTCTTCCACAAGGCCGGGGCGTAAGCTTTCCGACAACGCTTTTAAAAGGCTCTGGCCCCTAGTGACTGTACGATTTTTCCTCCTCCTCGCCTGCCAGCTGTTGCTGGCCTTGACGTGCGTCACGGCGCGGGCGGCCGAAGGAATCGAGATCACGCGGGCCGGCATCGAAGCATCCGACGACGGTTACCGCCTGTCGGCGGCTTATTCGTTCGACCTGACGCCCGGCCTGGAACAGGCCATCCAGCACGGCGTGCCGCTGTCGTTCACCACCGAGATCGGGCTGACCCGGCCGCGCTGGTGGTGGACCGACGACCGTGCCGTCTCCTCGCGTCGCACGATCAGGCTGAACTATGACGTCCTGTTCCGGGTGTACCACGTGTCCACCCCCGGCAGCATCCAGCAGAACTTCGACACCCTCGACGAGGCGCTGCTCGCGATCCGCCGCCCGACGCGCTGGCTGATCGCACCCAAGGGCGCGCTCAAGCCCGGCGAAACCTACAACGTCACCTTGCGCATGTACATGGACCTCGATTACCTGTTGAAGCCGCTGCAGGTCGATGCCTTCAATAATTCCGACTGGCGCCTGGCCTCGCACAAGAAGACGTTCACCTATCGTGCGGAGTAAGCCGTGACCCAGGCCTTGCGTTACGCCCTGGTGGTCGGCAGCGCGATCGCCTCGATCCTGCTGTTCCTGCTCGCATCCGCGTCCAACAACTCCGGCTTCTTCGCCCAAAACATCACCTGGCTGCTGGGGATGGAAATCGGCGTGGCCGTGGCCCTGCTGGTGCTGGTGCTGGTCGCGTTCTGGCGCCTGTATTCGCGCTACAAGGCGGGCAAGTTCGGCTCGCGCCTGATGGTCCGCCTGATGCTGCTGTTCGCCGGCATCGGCATCCTGCCCGGGCTCATCGTGTTCATGGTGTCCGTGCAATTCGTATCGCACTCGATCGAATCGTGGTTCGACGTCAAGATCGAAGCCGCGCTCGACTCCGGCCTGAACCTCTCCCGCGCCGCCCTCGACGAAGCCCTGGCCGACCTGAGCGCCAACGCGGGCACCGTCGCCGCCACGCTGGCGGGGCAGGGCGAGCAGGACGCCCAGTCCATCCTCGCGCGCGCCGTCGACGACAGCAACGGCATGCAGAGCGCGCTGCTGCTCGACGCCGGCGGCAAGCTCGTGACCAGCGCCACCGAGGACCGCCATGCCGTCGCCGTCACCGACCTGCCGACGCCCCAGATGCTCAAGCAGGCCGCGATGCCGGGCGGTTACGCGCGTCCGGAAGGCGGCATCGACGACGATTTTCGCGACATGCCCGGCGAGACGACGACCGCGCTCGACGCCGCCACCGGCCTGCGCCTGCGCGCGGTGGTGGCCGTGCCCGAGCCGCCCGGCATGGCGCCGCGCTACCTGCAGCTGACGCAGGGCGTGCCCGTGAACCTGGCGTCGAACGCCGCCGTGCTGTCCACCGCCTACCGCGAATACCAGGAGCGCTACGCCGCGCGCCGGGGCCTGCGCAAGATGTACATCGRCACCCTGACGCTGACCTTGCTGCTGGCGATCTTTTCCGCCATCGGCGCCGCGTTCCTGATCGCCGGTAATCTGGCCCAGCCGCTGCTCGTGCTGGCCGAGGGCACGCGCGCCGTGGCCGAGGGCGACCTGTCGCCGCGCCCGATCGTCGAGACGAACGACGAACTGGGTACGCTCACGCAATCGTTCAACGCCATGACGGGCCAGCTGTTCGAGGCGCGTTCCGCCGTCGAACGCAACCGCGCCGCGCTGCAAAGCGCCAAGGCCCACCTGGAATCCGTGCTGGCGAACATGTCGGCCGGCGTGATCGTGATGGATGCCGACGGCGTCGTGGTCAACTCGAACGATGCCGTGAACCGCATCCTGCAGGTCGACGTGGCCGCGCTGGCCGGCCGGCCGCTGGACCAGATCGACGGCCTGGAAGTCTTCGCCGGCACCGTCAAGCGGGCTTTCTCCGCGCAGAGCGCGCAATCCGCCGCCGGCCGCGGCCGGGGCCGCCTGCACTGGCAGCAGCAGATCGAGATCCCGCGTCGCCCCGGCACGGACGACGACCACGACATCACCCTGCTCGCGCGCGGCTCGCGCCTGCCGGTGGGGGCGGGCAGCGGCTTCATCGTCGTGTTCGACGATATTTCCGACGTGATCTCGGCCCAGCGCTCGGTCGCCTGGGGCGAGGTCGCGCGCCGCCTCGCGCACGAGATCAAGAACCCGCTCACGCCGATCCAGCTGTCGGCCGAACGCCTGCAGATGAAGCTGGCCGGCCGCGTCGACCCGGATGCCGCCGCGCTGCTCAACAAGGCCACCGACACCATCGTCAGCCAGGTGGATGCGATGAAGCGCATGGTCGACGATTTCCGCGACTACGCGCGTACGCCGCCGGCCATGCTGGCGCCGCTCGACCTGAACGACCTGATCGAGGAAATCCTGAACCTGTACCTGTCCGAGGACGGCTCGGACGTGATCCATCCCGCGCTGCAGCCGGGACTGCCGAAGGTGATGGGCGACGCGACCCAATTGCGCCAGGTGGTCCACAACCTGCTGCAGAACGCGCAGGACGCGCTGGCCGACCGTATGACGCGGGACGACCCGCCACGCATCGACATCGTGACGGAAGCCATCCATTATGTCGGTGCCGACGGCGCCACGGGCACCGCGGTACGCCTGGCGATCGTGGACAACGGGCCCGGCTTCGCGCCGAAGATCCTGTCGCGCGCGTTCGAGCCCTACGTGACGTCGAAAGCACGCGGCACCGGCCTGGGCCTGCCGATGGTCAAGAAGATCGTCGATGAACATGGCGGCCGGATCGACGTCGCCAACCGTGCCGATGGAAGTGGCGCTTCAGTATCGATTTTGCTGTTAAAGTTAGCGCCAGAGGCGAACTTGGCCGAAGCGTGAATCGCGCATAGAATCTTGGCTGAAGGGGAGCCGGGCATGCCGCTGCACACAGTAAGGAATTTTCCGGTATTCTGCGCAGCGGGAAGCCTCGAAAACCGCCACGAACGCCAGCGCAATGCACTGCGGGTTTTCGACATCCCCGAGAGAGAGTCAGATCGAAAAAAGGCATAACAAGATGGCGAACATACTCGTAGTTGATGATGAAATGGGCATCCGCGAACTGCTCTCGGAAATCCTTGGCGACGAGGGGCATGCGGTCCAGCTGGCGGAGAACGCGCAGCAGGCCCGCCAGGCGCGCCAGCAGGGCGCTCCCGACCTGGTGCTGCTCGACATCTGGATGCCCGATACCGACGGCGTCACGCTGCTGAAGGAATGGCAGCGCGACGGCTTGCTGACGATGCCGGTCATCATGATGTCCGGCCACGCCACCATCGATACCGCCGTGGAAGCGACCCGCATCGGCGCGCTGAATTTCCTGGAAAAGCCGATCGCCCTGCAAAAACTGTTGAAAGCCGTGCAGCAGGGCCTGCAGCGCGGCCAGGAAGTGGCGCGCGCGCCGGCCATCGCGCCCCGTCCGATGGTGGCAGCAAGCACCGTGTCCGCACCCGCCCCCGAACCCAGCGTCCAGGCCCAGCCCATGTACGCGCCCCAGCCGCAGCCGGGCGCGATGGGCGCAGCCATCGGCATCGCCCGCCCCGTGAGCAATGGCGAGGCGCATGCCCACGGCTACACGCTGTCCTTCGACTTGCCGCTGCGCGAGGCGCGCGATGCGTTCGAACGTATGTACTTCGAACACCACCTGGGCCGCGAAGGCGGTTCGATGACGCGCGTGGCCGAAAAGACGGGCCTGGAGCGGACCCACCTGTACCGCAAGCTCAAGCAGCTCGGCGTCGAGCCGGGCAAGCTGGGCAAGAAGAGTGCCCAGTGACCCGGCAGGCACGGCCGCCGACGCGGCCGTGCCATTGCACCCCCAGGACGCCCAGGCCACGGACGATGCGCGCATTGCACTGACGCTCGTCACGGGCCCCGGTGCGCAGGCACGCGAGGCGGCGATCGCCGCCTGTGTTGCCAATTCGCATCACGAGGACGCGCCTGCCATCATTCTCGAAGGCCTCGCCTCCGGTATTTCTCCTCTCGATGACCTTTCCCAAGGTTTCCCACTTGCGCGGATCGCGCCCGGTTGCCTGTGCTGCACCGGCAATCTGGTTTTGCGTGTAACATTGAATCGCCTGCTGCGCCAGCGACCCCGCCGCATCTTCATCGGTGTCGCGGACAGCGAGCATCTTGATCAGTTGCGATCGTGGCTGCAGTCCAAGCCATACGATCAGCTGTTACGGCTGACTTCCGACCTGAAGGCCTGAACGTCCTACCGTTTCCGCAGCATCTGCGTTGAAATCGTAACAAGTTGTAGACGTTCTTGAATTCGGTCCAGCCAGCCCCACCTCTTCAGTGAAGTGGAATGAAAGTGGAAAGGCTGTGCGAAATGTGCCGTCCGCCGCCGGGCGGCAACCTTGCACCCATCTGATCGAGTGAAGGAGTCATCATGAACATGATCTATAACAGCGAACAGTACAGCGTTGTCGAATTTGGCGTCGATCACAACCTCGAAGCCCTGCGCTTCGGCGGCTACGAGATCGTCGACAAGTCCGGCCGGCGCGAAGCTTTCATCGGCGGCAAACTGGCGCAAGCGTTCCGGCGTGATGTCAACAACCTGATCGCGAGCGAACCGACCATGGAGGAAATCGACGATTTCCTGGGGTCCTACGACACCCTCATGAGCCAACCGGTCGTGCTGCACTGATATCTCGAGCCTGACCCGCCCTGCGTGACGCGGCCCGTGCCGGCTGGCGACGCAGGTGCTCTACCATCCCCGCCTTTCTTCCAATCCCACCTTTTCGATACCGGCTTTGCGCCAGCACATGGTAAGCTTGGCCCATGTGTCAACTTCTTGCCATGAACTGCAATGTTCCCACGGACATTGTCTTCAGTTTTACCGGTTTTGCCCACCGGGGCGGGCGCACGGACACGCATCATGACGGCTGGGGCATCGCCTTCTTCGAGGGCGCCGGCGTGCGCCACTTCGTCGACCACCAGGCGGCCATCGCGTCGCCCATCGCCGAGCTGATCAAGCACTACCCGATCAAGTCGCTGAACGTCATCGCCCACATCCGCAAGGCCACGCAGGGCCAGGTGGCGCTGGAAAACTGCCATCCGTTCGTGCGCGAGATGTGGGGCCGCTACTGGGTCTTCGCCCACAACGGCGACCTCAAGGGCTTCGAACCCGTGCTCGACGGTCCTTACCGTCCGGTCGGCAATACCGACAGCGAACGCGCCTTCTGCTTCCTGCTGCAACAGCTGCGCGACCGCTTCGGCGACGCGCTGCCCGCCATGCCCGTGCTGCGCGCCGCCATCGCCGACCTCGTCGCCGTCATCGCGCGCCACGGCACGTTCAACATGATGCTGTCCGATGGCACCGCACTGTTCGCGCACTGCTCCACCAAGCTGTGCTACGTCGTGCGCAAATACCCTTTCGACAAGGCCTGCCTGGCCGACGAAGACCTGTCCGTCGACTTTTCCCAGGTGACGACGCCGAACGACCGCGTGGCCATCATCGTCACGACGCCGCTCACCACCAACGAGACGTGGACGGAATTCGCGCCGGGTGAACTGAAGGTATTCGTGGACGGTCTGCCGCAACCCTGAAAAAGTTTTTTACAAGAAATCATTTTCGCATAGTCACCGGGCGGCGGAATGCGTTAAAGTAGTAGCCAGAAACGTTACATTGCCACCGAGTCCAAGATGACTGATACCGCCGCGAGTCTGGACCACGCCAACTACCCGTTGCGCGTGCGTGATTTCTATCTGGGGCGCCAGCCCGTGCTCGACCGGAACCAGGCCTTGTACGGCTATGAGCTCCTGTTCCGCAGCGCACGCCAGGGAGAGGCCGACGAGACGGGCCTGTCCGCCACGGCTGCCGTGATCGCCCATGCGGCCCAGCTGGGCCTTGCGCGCGCGATCGGCGATGCGAACTGTTTCGTGAACGTGGACGCGGAAGTCCTCGCCAGCGACATTTTCGCCTTCCTGCCGCGCGAGCGCACCGTGCTCGAACTCGTCGCGTCCGTGGTGCCGGACGACGCCCTGCTGGTGCGCATGCGCGAGCTGGCCGGCCACGGCTTCCGTTTCGCGCTGGACGGCATCGAAGGCGACAGCCTGCGCCTGCAGCGCCAGCTGCCGCTGACCGACTTCGTCAAGCTGGACC
>NZ_JBFUDR010000142.1:0-15971 GCF_056404615.1 Massilia sp. P2_C2
CGTCGACATCGCGCAAGCCCTGCACGAAGGCGAACTCGTGTGCATCTTCCCTGAGGGGAAACTGACGCGCACGGGCGAGATGAACGAATTCCGCGGCGGCATCGCCAAGATCGTCGCGCGCAGCAAGGTCCCGGTCATCCCGATGGCGCTGCGCGGCCTGTGGGGCAGCATGTTTTCGCGCGATGCGTCGAACGTGTTCGAGCGCTCGTTCTCGCGCGGCCTGCGCTCGCACCTGGCGCTGGCCGTCGGCCAGCCGGTGCCGCCGCAGGAGGTGACGCCGGAAGGCCTGTACGAACAGGTGCTGGCCCTGCGCGGGGAATGGAAGTAGTTGCCAAGGTGCTTGGTGACAAAAAGCCTACTCATCCTGACTGCCTCTGTTATAATTGTGGCCCGAGTCGGGGCGTAGCGCAGCCTGGTAGCGTACGTGCATGGGGTGCACGTGGTCGGAGGTTCGAATCCTCTCGCCCCGACCAATAGAATCATAGAGTTAGGCCAGCCTCAGTGCTGGCCTTTTTCGTTTCTGGCCGGGCTGGTAAGTAATTTTGGGCCGACCTACCGGGCGCGCAGATTTCACGAAAATCGGGATGCCTGTTCAGGGGCGCGCATCCGCGCTCCGAGTCTTTGCGAGTGGCCGCGCGGCGGCCACCTTCCGGGCCAAGTGGCGCTTGCCGGGTCATTCATGCCGGAGTCCAGGACGGAGGCGGTAAAGCTGGTATGATTTTCGATGCCCATCCGGCAGCCGAAGGGCAACTACCTCGCTACGATTGATAGACATGCAKYAYTTTTACAGGASGGCGYTCSTCGCGTTCGTTMTCCTTCTSATTGYCGATGCACTGATTGCGTGTTTTTGCATTTATCAAAGCTATCCGACCTCTTCGCTCATGCCGCAGGAAAAAAGTGCGGTGCATTGGCACTTTGCCACTCAGACCGACGGCCTGGACGGTGTCGCGTCGACGGTTCGCATCCATGACACCGGGCAACAGTCGCTCAGCTTCGACTTCAAGCTATCGAGAACAATCACTTATCCGTGGGCGTCGGTAGTATTGCTGATCGATGACGCGGACGGGAAACCTGCTTCGGGGGATATGTCGAAGTACTCGACTATCACCTTCCTCGCCAAATGCGAGCCCGCCAATTCGCTGATATTCAACATCAACACCGTCGATGAGGGTGTCACGAAGCCGGGCGAAAAGCTGCCATACCTGCCAGCCATGACCTTCTTCTCCTGCAACGAAAAGGGGATGCCGGTCTCGCTGGATCTCACGCGTTTGGCCATCCCGGAGTGGTGGTACGAGGTCGCGCACGTCGACATTGCGCGCCGGTCCTACACGCTGGACCGAGTAGAGCAATTGGAATTCGGTGCCAGCCAGTACAGCCCGCGCGAGCCCGCTTCCCATGTCGAGATTAGCCATCTCACGCTGCATGGCCGCGATGAGCGCTACCTCGTCGTGCTGGCGGCGGTGCTGGTGATCGGCTGGAGTGCCTATGGTATCTGGTTTTTTTGGGCGCAGTCCCTCGCACTCATCGCGAAGCTGGAATCCCGACTCAAAAAAGACCTGTCCCTCGTGGCATACCGGCAATTGACCGTTGAATCGTTCGAGGACGAGGAAAAGGCCTCCATCTTGCGCTTCATCGCCACCCATTACGCGGATCCTGGATTGGACCTGGACGGTGTTGCCGCAGGCACGGGGGCGAACCGTAACAAGATCAATGACGTGCTGAAAACGGAACTCGGCATGACATTCACCAGCTACCTGACGAAATTGAGGTTGACCGCAGCGATCAGATTGCTGACCGACAAAGCCAGTGCGACCGTGGCGGAAATCGCGTATTCGGTCGGCTATGCCGATAGCTCGTATTTCAACAAGCTGTTCAAGGAAGCGTACGGCTGCAGCCCAAAGGCGTTCAGAAGCCTGGCAAGCCGGTTAGAAACGCCTTCCGGCCATCATCCCGTAAGTCGTAGATCGGTCACTCGACGAAGCTGACCGCGATGTTGTAATAGCAACTCCTTCGCGGTCCAGAAACGACAGATCGGTGGTCCGCTCCTCGCGTCTTGCGCGGTTCCCCTTGTACTTTTCCTTTACCGGCCTTGACTCCAGCCGGGCTTCTCCAGGCGCGCGACCCAGGCATCCACGTTCCGCTGTGATCGGGACAGCGATCCCATGCCTCCCTGCTATCCACTAAAACGATCTGCGCAATTCCCTAGCAATTTCTGCACATTCCGGGAATTTGCGCATTAAACGGTAGAGCGCCGTCAGGCATATGCATACCTTTGCACGACACGCGAACCATGCCCGGTACAGGCCTTGAGTTCGCGGTTCAGAAAGCCGTAGAGCAGCCGGCTTGGCGTGACAGAGTGTCTGACATGCCGGCAAATTGAAAATATCCATCCATTTTTGGAGGAGACATTATGATTCGTAAGCACAACATCATCATCCCGGCCCTGGTCGCCGGCATCCTGGCCGGTTGCAGCGGGGGCAGCACGACCCAGGGCGCGTCAGGCACCGCGCCCGTCCTTGCCGCCACCACCGGCTCGGCCACCAGCTATACGAGCGCGAAGTGGGGTGGCGGCGGCTACGTCACCGGCATCATCTACCATCCGACCAGCTATAACGTCATGTACGCCCGTACCGACGTCGGCGGCGCCTACCGCTGGGAAGGGAACGGCGCGTGGACGCCCATCACGGACGGTATCGGTTTCAACGGCGGCGAGAGCATGTACCACGGCATCGAAAGCCTTGCGGTTGTCCCGAGCAACGACCAGCTCGTGTACCTGGTCGCCGGGTTGACCACGCTCGACGGCAACGGCCACAGGCAAAATGGCCGCCTGTATGCCTCCAGCAACCGCGGCGCTACCTGGACGCACTACGACCTGCCGTTCCCGGTGGGCGGCAATGAAGACGCCCGGGCCATCGGCGAACGCCTGCAGGTCGACCCGAACAATCCATCGACGATGTTCTACGCCTCGCGCACGGCCGGCTTGTGGAAGAGCACGAACGCGGGCCAGACGTGGACCCAGACGGGGCTGTCGAGCACCGTGCTCACGGACGCCCAGATCTCGGCCATCGGCAAAGTCAGGGGCGTCGAGCAGGTCATTTTCGACAACTCGACCATGTATACCGCCATCGCACCGGACTACAAACAGGCGGCGGGCCTGACCTCGACACTGTACAAGTCCACCAACGGCGGCACCTCGTGGACGCCGGTGACGGTCCCGTCCAACGTGACCGGCTACCATGTCCCGCACGTTGCGCGCAGCGGCGACGGCTATATCTACATCGCGTTTACCCAAGGATCCGGGCAGGGCGCCGGCGGTCCCGGCGTCCTCTACAAGTTCGGCGGCAGCGGCCACGGCGAGAGCTGGAACCAGCTCGCCAGCAGCAACTACGGCTACGGCGGCGTGTCCGTGTTCGGCACCGGCTCGACCACCCGCGTCGTGCTGGCCATTACCGGTGTCTGGAACACCACCGACCCGGTCATCCAGCTGTCCGACAGCGCCGGCGCCCCCGGCACCTGGCGCGAAATCGCGGCCGGCATGACGCATTGGGGCACCGGAACGGCCGGGGGCTGGGTGGACGACGTCAAGATCGATCCGACCAACAAGGATCACGTCCTGCACGTCCACGGCGGCGGCATCTGGGAAACCTGGGGTGCGTCGCAGACCGCGCCGGCCTGGGACGTTCCGCTCAACAACTTCGAGGAGCTCACCACCTCGGCCCTCATCACGCCGCCCGCCGGCGCGTCGTACAAGTTCGCCGCCAGTTTCGGCGATGCCGGCTCGTGGCTCCAGACGGACCTCGCGGCGCACCCGACGAAGGGCCCCAACACCGACTGGGGCAACGGCTACTCCACCGACGTGCTGTGGTCCGATCCGAACTACATCGTCGGTAGCGCCTCCAACAGCTCGACCAGCACTGCCTACGGCTTCTGGTCCGGCGACGGCGGCACCACGTGGGCGAACTTCGCGACCCTGCCCAACGGCGCCGCCACCAACCTGCACAGCCAGGGGAACATCGTGACCACGGCCCGCAACAACATCGTCTGGGCGGTCCCCAACTCGGTGCCGTCCTACACCACGAACAATGGCGCAAGCTGGACTTCGACCAACCTGCCGTCGCTGCCGGCCGTCGGCTGGGATCGCGGCTACCGCCTGGTCGTCGACCGCAAGAATCCGAACAAGGTCTATGCCTACGATTCGGCTGGCGTACCGTGGAATAACACGACGGGCAAGGTCTATGTCTCGACCGATGGCGGCCACAACTACACGTTGAGCCAGGGCTCGGTGTCGGCGAACCTGGCCCCGAACGCCTATTGGACCACGTCCATGGTCGTCAACCCGAACGTCGAGGGCGACCTGTGGCTGGCGGACGGCAACGCCGTGTACCACTCGACCAATTCGGGTGCCAGCTGGACGAAGCTGAACGGCTTCGCGACGGTTCCGGCCAACGGTTCGACGGCCCAGCTGCAGGGCGCCAGCATGATCGCGCTCGGCAAGGCACAGACCGGCAGCACGTACTCGGCCGCGATCTACGTCGTGGGCACGATGAACGGCGTGTGGGGCATCTACCACTCGGACGATGGCGGTGCGACCTGGGCGCGCTTCAACGACGATACGCACCAGTTCGGCGGTGTCGACGCGATGGCGGCTGACTGGAACACCTACGGCCGCATCTACTTCGCCGGCGCCGGCCGTGGTGTGATTTACACCAACTGAGCAGTACGACTCTGACGTAGCTCATGACCGCTGCGGCACCGGAAACGGGCCGCAGCGGATTGTCGCAAGTGGTTTTAACGTCAGATTCATACTTTTCAAGATRCAAATRCGTACTCACGCTGTTGTCATGCCGGCAAATCCAAAATAATCATGCATTTTTGGAAGAGTCCATCTTGAACAGGAAGCACAACGTCCACTTCGTCATCCTGGCTGTGCTGGTGGCTCTTCTTGTCGGGTCCAATGGGCGCAGTAGTGCCACCAACAGGCCTGAGGTCCAGGCTGGCGCCGTTGCCAAGCCCGCAGCAGCGCTCGTCCTTTCACTGCCGGCCAGCCTGGAGGTCCGCGAGGGTTCGACCGCTGTCTCCCTTCTCCTGTCGGCCAGGGAGCGGAAATCGGCAACCACGCCACACGCCACTGCTGATATGATCCAGACGGCATATCGGAAGGGAACGAGCCCGGTTGAGTGTCATGCAAGAATTCTACAAGAAGGCGCTATTTGCGCTTATCCTTCTTGTGATTGCCGATGCGCTGATTGCTTGTTTTTGCATCGATCAAAGCTACCCGTCCGCTTCGCTTATTCCGCAGGAACGAGGGGGAGTGCGTTGGCGCATGGTCACCGACACGGACGCCACACGGGGCGGCACGTCGACCATTCGCGTTCTCGAATCAGGGCAGCAGTCGCTTCGCTTCGACTTCAGAATCACGAGTGCCGCGAATTACCCATTTGTTGCGGCGGAATTGCTGCTGGAAGATAAGCAGGGCAATGCTGTGCCGGCGGATTTGTCGAGGTACACCACCGTCACCTTCCTGGCCAAATGTGCGCCCGCGAACCCACTGCTTTTCAGCATACTTACATTCGACGCGAGGATTTCGAAGCCCGGCGAGTTTCGTACCTACCCATCGCCGGAAACCCACTTTTCCTGCAGCGAGAGGGGAACGCCGGTGTCGCTGGATTTGACGCGCCTCGCCATTCCTCCGTGGTGGTTCAGTGAGTACAAGGTCGACCCGTCGCCCCAGTCCTACCATCTGGGGCAGGTTGCCGAGTTCGTGTTCGGTGTCAGCCGTCATAGCCCGCGTGAAGTCGATTCCCACGTCGAGATCAGCGAGGTCACGCTACACGGCCGCGATTATCGCTACCTCGTCGCGCTGGCGGTGATCCAGGTAATTGGCTGGGGCACATTCGGCGTCTGGTTCGCCCGAGCGTACTCCCGGGCTCTCGCTGCAAGCCTGGAATCGCATCTGAGAAACGACTTGCCTTTCGTGGCATACCAAAAATTGACCCTGGAACCGTTCAAGGACAAGGAAAAGGCAGCCATCCTGCAGTTCATCGGCACCCATTACACGGACCCTGAACTGGACATGCGCAGCGTGGCCGCACGGATAGGAGCGAACCGTAAGAAAATCAACGAGATCCTGAAAATGGAACTCGGCATGACCTTCAGGGACTACGTCAATAAATTGAGGCTGGCGGAAGCTGCGAGACTTCTGACAGACAAAGACAATAAGCCCATAGTAGAAATTGCATATTCGGTCGGTTATGCCAATGTCTCGCATTTCTACAAACTGTTCAAGGAAGAGTACGGCTGCACGCCCAAGGCGTTCCGGAGCCTCGCACCCCAACCGGAAGCACCTTCCGTGCACGATCCGGTGGGACCGCCGGTCGCGCGCAGGTCGGCATAGTCGAGATAGGGAAGCGGTTGCGGATCGGCGGCGTCGCGCTGCCATGCGGCGCGGTACTGCGCCAGCGCTTCCAGCGTGACGACCGGTGCCAGTATTGCGTGCCATCGACTCGGCACGTATGTGGTCGAGTGCTGCTCGTCGAGTTGTTTCAGCTCGTCATAGCAGAAAATTCCGCTTTTCTTCGCCCGCGAGCGAGACCGGACCGCTCGTCTCATCCTTGAGAACCACACCAGTCACCTCGCGCCGGCGCGCTTCCGCAAGCAGGTAGTGCAGCCTGCCCGCGGCCTCGTCGTAGCGTTGACCGGCCGGCCTGACGTTCGAGATGCAGTTTCGTCGCTCGTCGGTCAGGCCGACGCGGGGCGCCCACGTGACATACAGGCCCATGCTGTCGGGCGAACTGAGGCCCGGGCGCTCGCCAACAAGGACAACGACCAGTTTCGCACCCAAGAGTTCGCCGACTTCGTCGCCGACCGCCACGCGCCCCTGCAGCACGATGGCGGGCGGGGCAACCAACCATTGCTCCTGCAGGAGCCGCTCACGTATCACCTGCAGGAAGGGGGCTGCGTTCTGTGCGACCGCGAGCGAGGAAAGTCCGTCCGCGACCACGAAGGCCACATCGTACGGCCGCGCCTCCGTCGCGGCAGCGCGTAGGGCTGCCAGGGCGGCGCGAGAATCGTCATCCAGCCGCCGTCCGAGATCGGGACGCTGCAGGTAGACGTTGCGGTCGGCGGCTGCGCTGTGCAGCTGCACGCACGGACCGATCTCGGGCCACACGGCCTCGATATCGGTTTGCAGTGCCTTCGTATCGAGCGCAAGGTGCACGGCATCCCGCGCGCGCGCGTGCGCGAGCTGGAAATCCAGTTGGACCGACGTCGGCTGGCTGACACCCGTGTGGCCGAGCGCGATGCGCGCGGCCGTGAACTGGCGCAGTGCCTGCCAGGGGTTGGGTGTGATGATGGTGTCCGACACGACGTCCTCCTCAGGTAATACGCATCAGCGCCCGTTCGAACGGCGCGGGCAGGGTGCGGCCCAGGCTGATCTCCCCGTCGCCCACGAAGATGCCCATGTCGCGCAGCCACGCATGGAATTCCGGCGCGGGCAGGAGATTCAAGGCGCGGCGCGCGTACAACGCATCATGGAACGACGTGGTCTGGTAGTTCAGCATGATGTCGTCCGAACCGGGGACGCCCATCACGAATGTGCATCCGGCGGTGCCGAGCATCGTCAGCAGCACGTCCATGTCGTCCTGGTCCGCTTCCGCGTGATTGGTGTAGCAGACGTCGCAGCCCATCGGCAGTCCGAGGAGTTTGGCGCAGAAGTGATCTTCCAGGCCGGCGCGGATGATCTGCTTTCCATCGTACAGGTATTCCGGTCCCATGAAGCCGACCACTGTATTCACCAGCAGCGGCTTGAACTTGCGCGCCACGGCATAGGCGCGTGCCTCGCAGGTTTGCTGGTCGACGCCGTGGTTGGCATTGGCGGACAACGCGCTGCCTTGTCCGGTCTCGAAATACATGACGTTGTCGCCCACCGTGCCGCGTTGCAGCGACAGTGCGGCCGCGTGCGCCTCCGACAGCAGCGCGAGGTCGATGCCGAAGCTGGCGTTGGCGGCCTGCGTCCCGGCGATCGACTGGAATACCAGGTCGACCGGCGCACCCCGATCGATCGCGGCGATCGTGTTGGTCACGTGCGTCAGCACGCAGGACTGGGTAGGGACGTTGTAGCGCGAGATGATTTCGTCCAGCATTTCGACGATGCGGATTACCTGTGGCACGTTGTCCGTCGCCGGGTTGATGCCGATGACCGCATCGCCATTCCCGTACAGCAGGCCGTCGAACAGGCTGGCGGCGATGCCGAACGCGTCATCGGTCGGATGGTTCGGCTGCAGGCGGGTCGACATCGTGCCCGGCAGGCCGATCGTGTTGCGGAAGCGCGTGACCGGACGGCACTTGCGTGCGACGAGGACGAGGTCCTGGATCCGCATGATCTTCGAAACGGCAGCCGCCATCTCGGGCGTGATCCCGGGCGCGACCTGAGCCAGCGTCGCCGTGTCGGCCTCGTCGCCCAGCAGCCAGTTGCGGAAATCGCCTACCGTCAAATGACGGATGCGCAGGAAGGCCGAGGCGTCGTGTTCGTCGATGATCAGGCGCGTGACTTCATCCACCTCGTATGGCACGACCGGCTCGTTCAAAAAGGTCATGAGCGGCAGTTCGGCGAGGGCCATCTGCGCGGCCACGCGCTCCTCGGCGCTGCCGGCAGCCACGCCGGCAAGATGATCGCCGGAGCGCGCGGGCGTCGCCTTGGCCATCAGATCGCGCAGGTCGGCAAACGTATAGGTCCGCGTGCCGACAGTGTGGTGATATTGACTCATGCTTGTTCCTTCCGAATCACAGAAAGAGCGGCATCAGAACGTTTGCGACGCGCTGAGCACCAGTGGCGATCCTGCCGCATGTTTTGCCATGTCCGTCTGCATCGAAAAATGTCCAGAGCGGCACGCCGGCGCGCTCGCGAGAGCCATTATTATGCATGGCCGCCAGGTTGACGGATCGTGTCTTTCATTGCTTCGTCAACCAACAAGGTGTACCACGAACCCTTCACATGTGCTGGACCTTGTCCTACACGCACACGGCCTGATCGCTGTATGTTGCGCCGCACCACTGCGTCAAAATCAACAAAAATACATTGGAGATTCGATCATCCATCTAGGAGTCAAACATGTTGAACGTGATACTCGATACGTGGTCGAGCCTGGCGCAATCCCCGTGGACCGGTCAACCCAACTGGCTAGGGTACGCATCTCCTGTTCCCTCGGGAGGCGGTAGTAAGTTCATTTCGCAACGCTATGATTCCGATGAAGGATCGTTGCACTACAAACTGTTCATCCCCAGCGGGCACACCGGTGAGCCATTGCCGTTGATCGTGATGCTCCACGGCGGCGGGCAGGACGCCGACGACTTTGCGCTCGGTACGGGCATGAATGAGCTGGCCGAGCGGCACAAATGCTTCGTCGTCTATCCCAGGCAGTCAGTCAGCGCCAACTGGAGCATGTGCTGGAACTGGTTTGAGGAAAGTCATCATCATCGCGGTCGGGGCGAGCCGGCGCTCATTGCCGGTGTCACGCGAAAAGTGATTGCTGAACATGCGATCGATGAGACGCGCGTGTATGTCGCCGGCCTGTCCGCCGGCGGGGCCATGGCCGTCGTCCTGGGACGAACCTATCCCGAATTGTTCGCCGCAATCGGCTGTCACTCTGGCCTCGCACACGGCTGCGCGACCGACTCCTATAGCGCAATGCTGGCCATGAAGGACGGCGTTGACGCGAGCGCGTTATCCCATCCCGCATCGGCAACCGACGTACCCGTTATCGTATTCCATGGTGATTCAGACTGTACGGTTCACCCCAGAAATAGCGAGTGTATCGTCCAACAATTTCTCGCCAGTCACGCAGCACGGGTTCGGCACGAACAGATGGAGGTATCGGTGTCGAGGGAGGCAGGAAGAGCCGGTGGCCGCGCGTTCGTCAGACACGTTCACAAAGGAAGATCCGGGCGCGTCGTGGCCGAGCACTGGACCATCAAGGGAAGCGGGCATGCCTGGTCAGGCGGCACCAGGCGCGGCAGCTATGCCGACGAAAGCGGGCCGAACGCCAGCTGGGAGATGCTGCGGTTTTTCCTGCAGCGCCGGCGGACACGCCATTTCTCATGATCTGGAAGCAGGGCAGGCGCGATCATTTGGCGTCCTGAATTCGAGAGAACCATGCGTCAAGGTCGGGCGATATTCGCGCTGGTCACTCGGTAAGTGCGCCTGCCGCACAGAAATGTTTCGCAACCGCGTAACATTTTCAGTAATATTGGTCGCCGATAAATACATCTGCGAACTGTGCATGATTCTGCGATCCGCCCGCGCAATGACGATCGTTCAATCCCTCGTGGGATTGCTCCTGATCCTGACGCCGATGTTGCTTATGTGGCAACATTTTGGCATGACGCGAGTGCTCGAGATCTCACCCACGCATCCCTACGGCGTCACCGTCGCCGACGACCGCCACGAGAATGGCAATTCCGTCTCGGCGCTGGAGCGCACCGGGGACGCGCTCATCATGCGTTGCACGCTGGGTACGGCGTATAACTGGCCGTTTTGTAAGATCCAGTTCCACATGGGCCAGGGAAGCAAGGGCATCGACTTCAGCCAGTTCGACACGGTGACGTTCGACATGCGTTATTCGGGTCCGGCCCAGAGAAAAATCAGGCTCCACCTGACCAACTTCGAACTGGAATTCTCGAAGGTCGACGACTGGAACTCGCAGCGTTATAACCTGGTCGAATTCGACGTTCCAGCCCAGTCCACCTTCACGATTCCCATGAATGTCCTGCGCACCGCCGACTGGTGGGTAAGCACATACCATATCCCGCTGGAAAAGACGTATGCCCGGCTCGATAACGTGACGGCGGTGGAGATTTCGACGGGAGCGGTCGCCCCCGGCCAGCCGATCGTGATCGAATTCCGGTCCATCCGGTTCCGGGGCAAGTGGATATCGAATACGATCTTGCTCAGGTATCTGGTAGGTGCATGGATCGGTTGCGGCATCCTGGGACTGTCGCTGAGTCTGCTGCATGTGCGGAACAGGCTCTCCGCCAGCAATTCGCGCCTCGAAAGCCTGGCCGCCATCAACAAGGCACTGGAACTGGAAGCGCGCGACCTGGCCGACCGCGCCCATACCGATCCGCTCACCGGCGCCCTGAACCGCCAGGGGCTTCGGGAGGTGTTGATGAAGCGCCTGCATATCACCGGCCACGTCGACGCGGAAATGGCGGTGGTCTTCCTGGATATCGACCATTTCAAGCGGATCAACGACCAGTACGGCCACGAAGCCGGCGACGACGTATTGCGACAATTCGCCGCCATCATCCGGGGCGAGGTGCGTTCGAGCGACAAGCTGGTGCGCTGGGGCGGGGAAGAATTCCTGCTCGTGTGCCCCGAGACCAACGTCGAACACGCCCTGAAGATGGTGGAAAAGCTGCGCGTCGCGATGACGCGGCGGGAATGGCCCCACGGGCTGTGCGTCACGTCATCGTTCGGCGTGACGTCCCTGAAGCCGAGCGAAGACATCGGGTCCGCGATCAAGCGTGCCGATGGCGCACTGTATGTCGCGAAAGCGAATGGCCGGAACCGGGTGGAAGTCGCCTCGGAGCAGATGGAAGCCGCCTGAGCAAGACCTTTCTCCACGTGTAGCATTTTTTCAACCCAAGCCCCGAACTGATCAATGTTTGTAGTAAAATTTCATAACATTGTATATTCCACTCCGCCGTGCGCTTTTCGCAGGCACGTATATACAAGGGGTTGGCTGGCTTATGTTGGACGGCTGATGCGTATTCTGTAAAAAATTTTCATATTAAGTCGTTCCAGGACGACGATGGGAGAGCTTGAATGAGCGTTGAAGAGGCACGGAACTTCAAGGAAGAGTTGCTGGGGCGGGACATCCGCCAGCTCGGCCGCATGCTGGGGGAAACCATCCGGGCCCAGGAGGGCGAAGGGGTGTTCGACCGCATCGAGTCGATCCGCAGGAGCTGCATCGGGTTCCGGCGCGACGAGGACGGCAGCGCGCACGAGGAACTGGCTGCGATCCTGGCCGGCATCTCGTCCGATGAGCGCACCCAGCTGATCCGCGCTTTCACGTATTTCTCGCTGCTGGCCAATATCGCCGAAGACCAGCACCACATCCGCCGCAGCCGCGCGCACCTGTCCGCCGGTTCGGCGCCGAAGAAGGGCAGCATCGCCCACGCCGTCGACGGCGTGTTCGCCGCGGGCCGCATGGACGACCTGCCGGCGTTCTTCGACGATGCCCACGTCAGCCCCGTGTTCACGGCGCACCCGACCGAAGTCCAGCGCAAGAGCGTCCTCAACTGCCAGATGGCGATCGCGCGCCTGATCGGCGAACGCGACCGCACGCAGCTGACGCCCGACGAAGAGCAGGACAACGAGGAAGCGCTGGCGCGCGCCATCCTGACCTTGTGGCAGACCCGTCTGCTGCGTCCCGCCAAGCTGTCGGTGCTGGACGAAGTCGAGAATGGCCTGTCCTTCTATGACTACACGATCCTGCGCAGCCTGCCGCGCCTGTACTGCACCCTCGAGGACTCGCTCGCGCACAAGGACGCCGCCTGGACCGACCGCGAACTGCCGTCGTTCATGAAGGTGGGCAGCTGGATCGGCGGCGACCGGGACGGCAATCCGTTCGTCACCGCGGACATCCTGCGCGCCACGCTCAGGGCGCAGGCGACCCGTGCGCTGGATTTCTATCTGCCCGAGGTGCATACGCTCGCATCGCAGCTGTCGCAGGCGCAGTCGCTGTGCGGCAGCACCGAGGCATTGCGCCGCATCGCCGAACGCACGCCGGACAACTCGCCGCACCACCAGGACGAACCCTATCGCCAGGCGCTGCACGGCATGCATGCGCGCCTCGTGGCGACGCGCGCCTGGCTCGTCGGAGGCAGCGCCGAACCGGATGCGACGGCCTATGCCAGCGCGGCCGAGCTGCTGGCCGACCTGGACGTCATCCACGCATCGCTCGTCGCCAACGGCGCCCGCCAGCTGGCGCGCGGCCGCCTGCGCACGCTGCGCCGCGCCGTGAAAGTGTTCGGCTTCCATCTCGCGCCCGTCGACCTGCGCCAGAACTCCGACGTGCACGAGCGCGTGATCGCCGAACTGCTGGCGCAGGCGCGCCCGGGCGCCGACTACCTGGCGCTGGCGGAAGGGGAGCGCTGCAAGGTACTGCTGGAAGAACTGCAGACGCCGCGGCTGCTCGTCTCGCCGTTCGAAGCCTATTCCGAAGAGACCGCGTCCGAGCTGGCCATCCTGCGCGAGACGAAGCAGGCGCACCTGAAATACGGCCGCGCGGCGGTGGTCAACTACATCATCTCGAAGGCGGCCTCCGTCTCCGACCTGCTGGAAGTGGCCGTGCTGCTGAAGGAAGCCGGCCTGCTGCATCCGACGCTCGGCACGCTCGACGTCAACATCATCCCGCTGTTCGAGACCATCGACGACCTGCGCGCCGGCCCCGCGATCATGGCCGAGGCGTTCGGCCTGCCGTTCTACATGCGCCTGCTGCAGTCGCGCGACCGCCTGCAGGAAGTCATGCTGGGCTACTCGGACAGCAACAAGGATGGCGGCTACGTCACCTCCGGCTGGGAATTGCACAAGGCGGAGCTGGAACTGATCGCCGTGTTCCGCGCGCACGACGTCAAGCTGCAACTGTTCCACGGCCGCGGCGGTTCGGTGGGACGCGGCGGCGGCCCGAGCTACGAAGCGATCCTGGCGCAGCCGCCGGGTGCCGTACAGGGTCGCATCCGCCTGACGGAGCAGGGGGAAGTCATCACCGCGAAGTACGCCAATGCCGACGTCGGCCGGCGCAACCTGGAAGTGCTCGTCGCCGCGACGATGGAAGCCACGCTGCTGTCGCACGCCCAGCCGCAGCCGGACGCGGAACAGGTCGCCGCGATGGACCTGCTGTCCACCGAAGCGCTGTCCGCCTACCGTTCGCTCGTCTATGAAACGGAAGGCTTCGAGACCTATTTCTGGGAATCGACCGTCATTTCGGAGATCGCCGCGCTGAACATCGGCAGCCGTCCGGCTTCGCGCAAGAAGTCGCGCTCGATCGAAGACCTGCGCGCAATCCCGTGGGTGTTCAGCTGGGCCCAGTGCCGCCTGATGCTGCCGGGCTGGTATGGCTTCGGCACGGCGGTGGAACGCTTCATCGCGGACGCGCCGGCCGAGCGCCTCGCGCTGCTGCGCACCATGTACAAGGAGTGGCCGTTCTTCACCACGCTGCTGTCGAACATGGACATGGTGCTGGCCAAGAGCGACATCGCGATCGCCGGCCGCTACGCGACGCTGGTCGCCGACGCCGGCCTGCGCGACCGGATCTTCGGCCGCATCAGCGCCGAACATGCCCGCACCGTGGAAATCCTCCGACAAATCATGGAGCAGGACGAGCTGCTGGACGGGAACCCGCAGATGCAGCGTTCGCTGCGCAACCGCCTGCCGTACATCGATCCGCTGAACCACCTGCAGGTCGAACTGTTGCGCCGTTACCGCGCCGGTGTCGATGACGATGCGACCCGCAACGGGCTGCATATGTCGATCAACGGCATTTCGGCGGGGTTGAGGAACAGCGGCTGATCTCCGCACCCCTGTTTCATGCGGCCGGCATCGCCCGGCCGTTTTTTTGAATTCGAAGAATGCAGGGACGCCGAACCATGCGATTAAAAACACGAGTTTCCGAACGTGTTGCTGTCCATTTGTCAGGAATTGTGCTGTTTTTCTCGATCGGAAATGTCGGCAATCGTTGCTCCTCCAGTCTCTATTGAGATCGTAAGCCACTAGTTCGGCAAACAATGCAGTCGCCGAAGTGTAATCAGGGCAGGTTCGACGCTTCCTTCATGGCAGTGCCTCAGAAAACGTTTGACTGATATTGCCTGTTAAAACGGCGGCGGCACGTCCGGCGCTTGCGGTGGAATGTCGAGGTCGATCGTCTGGCGCGGCAAGTGCGCGAGGTCGGCACCCTCGACGAGTGCCAGCGCCTGGAACGCTGCATGCGCCCGCACGCCATGCCGGTGCACGGACACCAGCATCACGGGCAATGTGGGAAAGAAGGGGCGCAGGCGTTCCAGCAGCACGTCGCCGACGCCGGGCGCGACCCACGCAGGCGGCGGAAAGGCCAGCGCCACGCGCACGCCTTTCAGGTCGGCGAGGACGATGTCGAGCTTCATCAGGTACTCCGAGAAATCCCGTCCTTCAGGTCGGGCAGGAAAGGAGCCGATTGCGCAGCAATCGATGCCTTTCGGTTGTCAAAAATGCTGTATATAATCACAGTATGATACTTGTTTATCGTTACCGCGTGAAATCCCGTAACGGGCTGCTCAACAGGCAGTCGCATGCATGTAACGTTGTCTGGAATTACTGCAATGATCGGCAAAAGGATGCGCTGCGTTTTGGCCGCCCCTGGCTGACGGGTTTCGACCTTAACAAGCTGACGACCGGCAGTAGCAAGGAACTGGGCTTGCATTCGGGGACCGTGAATGCGGTCTGCGAACAGTATGCGAAGTCGCGTTCGCAAAAGAAGCGACCTTATCTTCGCTATCGCGGCAAGCGTTCCCTGGGTCGGGTACCGATCAAGGGACGGGAACTGAAGCGGGAAGGCGATGCCTTTCGCTTCGCGGGCAATACCTTCCGCGTCTTCAACAGCCGGCCGCTGCCCGAAGGGAAGATCAAGGACGGCACCAACTTCTCGCGCGACGCGTGCGGGCACTGGTACCTGAATATCGTGATCGATGTGGCCGCGCCCGATATCGATGCCAGGCAACCGCTGCGCGGTGTCGGTATCGACCTCGGCCTGAAAGACTTCGCGACGCTGTCTACGGGCGAAAAGATAGAAGCGCAGCGGATCTATCGTGGTGCCGAAGAAGCGCTTGCGTTGGCGCAGCGCGCCCACAAGAAGCGGCGCGTCAAGGCGATCCACGCGACGATTGCGAATCGTCGCAGTGACTTCCTGCACAAGGTGTCGGACCGCATTGTCCGGCAA